>DTRM01000067.1 GCA_012965975.1 Chromatiaceae bacterium
AGCGTTCCAGAGTTTTGGATCGGTTCCGCAAATATCCCCAACGGTGAGCAGATATAAATAATCGAGATGCGTCTGATCGCCAACCAATTCAGCAAAGCGATGGATCACGTCCGGATCGGAGAGGTCCTGTTTCTGTGCGGTCGATGACATGACCAGATGGCTCGCCACAAGCCAGGAAATGAGATTGCCATCGTAATCGTTGAGCCGATGTTGGATGCAGAATGCCTTGACCTCCAACGCGCCGAGTTCCGCATGATTGCCGCCACGGCCCTTCGCAATGTCATGAAATAAGCCTGCCATATAAAGCAGCTCAGGTTTTGGTAAGCGTTGGGAAATATGGCTGCAGCTGGGGAATTCGCCGGCGTATTCTGGCACTGAAAACCGGCGCAGGTTACGCACCACCATCAAGGTATGCTCATCAACGGTATAGATATGAAACAGATCGTGCTGCATCAGCCCGACAATCTGTCCAAATACGGGGAGGTAGGCTGCCAGTACCCCATAGCGATTCATGCGTCGCAACTCGTGGGTAATGCCGGCCGGTTGCCGCATAATCTCCTGAAATAAACTCGTGCAGCGAATATCGCAGCGAAAATCGTCGTCGATCAGGTACAGACTGGATCGAATGGCACGGATGGTTTCTGCATGAACCCCGTTGAGTTCGGGGTGTTGCTGCATCAGCAGGAATACTTCGAGCAACGCGAATGGGTAGCGCTTAAATACTCCGTCAAAGCTGGCCGCGAGATAACCATTGGTTACGTGGAAGCGCTTGTTGAGTTGGCGATTCGCACCATGATCAGATTCTGAGTCAGCGAAAATCGCATCATGAAAAAACTGCAATAGCATTTCATTGATGCGTTCAAGTTCCATGACGGTGCGATAGTAGTGTTGCATAAACAACTCTACGCCCTGACGTTTTGCCGTATCCGTGTAACCGAACTGTTGCGCAAGTTCGCGTTGATAATCGAAAAGCAGACGGTCTTCGCGTCGCCCGGTGAGCAAATGCAGAGCCCCGCGAACTCGCCAGAGAAACGCTTGCCCCAACATCAAGGTGTTGAATTCTTGATCGGTTAAAAATCCACACTCAACCAACGCACTGACATCATCGGTACCAAAGTGGTGTTTGGCGACCCAAAACACCACCTGTACGTCGCGTAGCGCACCGGGGCCTTCCTTGACATGCGGTTCAAGGTGATAGGCGGTGTCACCGAAACGCCTGTATCTCTCAGCCTGTTCTTGTTGCTTGCCGCGGAAAAAACGGTCGCCTGTCCACAGTCGGTCAGGTCCAGTCGCCTCGCGCATGGCGGTGAAGAGGTCGATTGGGCCTGTCAGTAGACGTGCCTCGAGAAGATTGGTGGCGACAGTGATATCGGCATCAGCTTCACTCACACATTCCTCCAGCGTGCGAACACTTTGCCCGACCTCCAAGCCGATGTCCCAAAGAAACGTCAGGAACCGTTCAAGCGCGTCTTGATTTTGCTCCCGCGCGCTGTCGGTGAGCAAAATCAACAAGTCGATATCGGAAGCCGGGTGTAATTCACCCCGCCCATAACCACCGACTGCGACGAGCGCGATCTGAACCTCGTCAGGAAAATAGGTGCCCCAGATTCTACGCAACAGGGAATCGATCAGGTGCGCACGTCCTCGCACCAGTTCAACCACGGCGCGTCCATCTTCAACTTCCTCAAAACGAGCGGCGAGGGCCTCGGCACCCGATGCCAGCGCCTGCTTGTATAACGCGACCGGATTACCCTCGGCGGCGAGTCGCTCGTCAAGCGCATCGGTGTCAATCAACGCAAGGGCTGAGGCATAGGCTGAGTTGGAATTCATAGAGAACAAGTTCAGCCGAAGTGGGCCATTTCCTCATCCCGACGTGTCAGCACATCGTGACCGTCGGCGGTGACCAAAATGGTGTGCTCCCACTGCGCCGACAAGCTGTGGTCGCGAGTAACGACCGTCCAGCCATCGGGCAGCAGTTTCGAGTCGCGCTTACCGATATTGACCATGGGTTCGATGGTAAAGGTCATACCGGCTTCCAGTACGAGACCGGTACCGGCGTCGCCGTAATGCAAAACCTGCGGGTCTTCATGGAACACCCGGCCAATACCGTGGCCGCAATACTCGCGCACAATCGAGTAATTTTGCCCCTCGGCAAACTGCTGGATCGCGTGGCCGATATCACCCAGTGTGGTGCCCGGCCGCACCAGATCGATGCCGACATACATGGCCTCTTGCGTGATGCGGCACAACCGCTCCGCGGCAACTGCGCCCTTATCACCGACAATAAACATTTTGCTGGTGTCACCATGAAATTCGTCCTTGATCACTGTCACATCAATATTCAGGATGTCGCCATTTTTCAGCTTCTTTTCGCCCGGAATACCATGGCAAATCTGATGATTTAACGACGTACAGATGGATTTGGGGAAACCCCGGTAGTTGAGGGGGGCGGGAATGGCTTTCTGCACATCGACGATGTAATTGTGGCAAATGGTGTCCAGTTCCCCGGTGGTGATGCCTGCGACCACGTGTTCGCCGATCATCTCGAGTACAGCGGCCCCAAGACGGCCTGCAACACGCATTTTCTCGATTTCGTCGTCATTTTTGATGTGTACGCTCATGTTTTTCCGTTAACCTTACTAAAAATAAGACAAAATCGGGTTACCCCGTTGTTTGCGGTAAGCCCTTTATGGTATAAATCGCGCGCCGAATTGGCAAATATTCCACACATGCATCGACACATACGGTTGGGTGCCGGGAAACCGGTTTCCGTATGGGGTGCATGGAGGCTTAACCCTGGAGAAATTTATGTCTAACGTTACCATGCGCCAGATGCTTGAAGCTGGCGTGCATTTCGGGCATCAGACCCGCTACTGGAACCCTAAAATGGGGTCTTACATCTTTGGCCAGCGCAGCAAGATTCATATCATAAATCTTGAGTCTACATTGCCACTGTTCAACGATGCGATGAATTATGTCGGTCGTCTTGCTGCCAAGGGCGGCAATGTCATGTTCGTCGGCACTAAGCGTGCTGCGCGCGATATCACCCAGATGGAAGCCGAACGCTGTGGCATGCCGTATGTGAATCATCGCTGGCTTGGCGGCATGTTGACCAATTTTCAGACCATCAAGAAATCGATCGCTCGACTCAAGGAACTTGAAGCCATGGTTGACGACGGCTCGATCGAGCGCTTCAACAAGAAGGAAGGCCTCGGCTACCGTCGTGAGATGGAGAAGCTGAATCGCAGTTTGGGTGGCATCAAGGACATGAGCAAATTGCCTGATGCACTTTTTGTCGTCGACACCGGTCATGAAAAGATCGCTGTGGCAGAAGCGCGCAAGCTCGGTATACCGGTTATTGGGGTCGTTGACAGTAATAATGATCCGGAAGATATCGACTACGTGATCCCCGGCAATGACGATGCGATCAGTGCAATCCAGCTTTATCTGCAGGGTGCGTCGACATCGGTCCTTGAGGCGAAGGCAAGTGCCCAGACCTCAAAGCCCGCTGCGGACGACGCCGCAAAGAGCTGATTGACC
>DTRM01000068.1 GCA_012965975.1 Chromatiaceae bacterium
GGTGGCGCACAAGGTCTCGGCGCGCGCAACGCGTTACAAAAAACAGCTGTGGAGCTGTGCTGATGATCTGGATGGTTGGTGGTTCTGGCCGTTTTAGGTTGACTAACCTTTCAGGCCATCTGCACTGCCACTCCTGCCAATGGATGCCTATTCATCGCCTCAGTTTAGTTAGAGTCGATCAAGTGACTGATTAACGACCGATGGGCTCTGCCACCAGAGAGACGCTTGATCGACATAGGTAACAAACATCAGCCACAGCAGCATGATGGCTAAAAACGGTAATGCCGCGCGAAACAGCACAAAAATGGGTTTGCGAAAACGCTGGCTGGCAATGAATAGATTCATTCCAACCGGCGGGGTTGAATAGCCAATCTCGAGATTGGCCAGAAAGATAATCCCCAAATGCACGGGGTCAACACCGTATCGCGTTGCAATCGGCAGAATCAGCGGTACCAGCACAATAATCGCCGAGAAAATATCCATCATGCAGCCGGCGATCAACAGAAACACGTTTAACAGCAGCAGGAAACTGGTTTTGCTGTCGACATGTTCCTGCATGATGGCCAATAGGGTCATCGGTACGTCCGCATCAATCAGCAGATTGTTCAGTGCCATCGCCACCGCAACAATAATCAGAATGCTGCCAACGAGTACCGAGGTTTCCATGCATACCGACGTCAGTTGCTTGCGCACATTCAAACTTCTATAGATGACGCATTCGACAAAGATGACATAGGCCGCGGTACAGGCAGCGGCTTCAGAGACGGTGACCAGTCCACTGTAAATACTGCCAAGAATCGCGGGCGGTAATGACAGATCCCACGCGCCTGCGCGCAACGCCGCGAAAGCCTTCGATGCAGAGAACGGGTAGCGTGGCACATGGTCATGGCGAGCGGTGTAGATTGAGTAGCCACCGAGCATCGCAATCAGGACAGCACCAGGAAGCAGACCCGCAAGAAACAGATCCTCAATCGAGACACCGGATACCACCCCGTAAAGCAAGATCGCGAGACTGGGCGGAAACAATAGCCCCAGAGATCCCGAGGTCGTTAACAGGCCAAGCGAAAAGTTGCTGTTATAGTGTTGCCGCCGAAGCATGGGGTACAGCAAGCCACCCAGCGCCAGTATGGTGATCCCCGAGGCGCCAGAGAAAGCGGTAAAGAACGCGCAGGCGAGCAGCGACACGATGCCAAGTCCCCCGGGCATCCAGCCGAGAAGATCCTGAAAGATGGCAATTAACCGTTTTGGCGCACCGCCCTGAGCAAGACTGACGCCTGCCAGCGCAAACAACGGGATGGCAAGCAGATTGGGTGAGGAGGCGACGCGATAAAGTTCGACGATCAATACTGCGATATCAAGCTGTGCGGTATAGGCCAGTACTAACGCGATACCGGCGATAACGGTAAACAGCGGCGCACCGAGCAGGCCCAGAATAATCAGGCCCACGATCGCAGCGGTCAACACGCGTGGGTGTCCTCCGCTTGTTTTTCCACGGGTCGCCATACCTGTATCGCGTAGCGCAGGGTCATCAAACAAAACCCAATGGGAATCACCAGACTGACGAACAACACCCACATCTCGTGGTCCGGTGTATAGATTCGTTCCGTTAGCCAAAACTTAATAGCAGCATAGGTGAGGACGGCGCAGATACCCGTGGCGAACAGATTAAGCAAACGTGTTGCCCGTACCTGATTGTGTGGTGGAATCCAGTGCGCGAGTAAATCGATACGAATGTGGGCATTACGCCGTATCGCAAGTATGGAACCAAAAAAAACGATGTAGAGCACCAGATGTCGCGCCAATACATCTGCCTCGATCAGTCCGGAATCAAACAGGTTGCGGGCGATAATCTGGCCCAGCGCAATCAGTAATAGCGCAAGCAAACTGCCGATCGCAATGGCCGACTCAATGCGGCAGAGCAGTTGATACACTCGCGTCATCATCCGGTTGGTTCTCGCGGTATTCCTCGATCAGATTGAGGGCGCGTCGCAGTATGTCTTCCGGTATATAACCTGACTCGACAAGCTCTGCGACCGCCGTTGCACGTAGTTCTTCCAACTCGTCGAGGTCGATATCATCCCAGTCGAGCACCAGTTCATGGCCTTTCTCAAGCAGAACCGTCATGCTGGTTTCATTGTCGCGCCGGGTTTCATCGACCAATCGTTGCCCGGCTACAGCCCCGGTTGCTCGCAAAATAGCCTGATGTTCCGGTGTTAGTTTAGCGAACACACGACGGTCGACGACGATGCTGCCAATCGCATTGACCATCTGAATTTTTGATATGTAGCGGGTCTTGTTGAACCATTGCAGTGCCAACGACGCCAGTGGGGTGGTATAGACGGTGTCAATCAACCCGGTGGACAGACTGGTGTAGACGTCGATAATGGATAGCGGGATGGGTGAAATGCCGGTCGATGAAAAGAATGCGGACGCTAGTGGGTCACCCTGCCATAACCAGACACGTTGTTGACGCAGTTCATCCAGAGAAGTGAAGCGATTTTTTGAGAAAAAGCGCACAAAACCCACTTCCATCCATCCGATCAGTTCAAAGCCATTGTCACGATAGCCCTGTTCAATTTCTGGCATCAGGGCATCTCGCACATAATCGACTTCGCCAAGCGACTCATACATGAACGGGATTTCGAGTACGCGCGCGGGGGAATAAAATCGTCCGATGCCATAGCCCGAAAACAACCCCCCCTGCAGCTGGCCGTAACGGATCTTGCGCAACACATCCGGTTCGTCGCCGGCCACACCGTTGGGATACATTTTTATTTTTACCGCACCGTTGGTTTGTTCGCTCACCTCGTTGGACCAATCATCAATGATGTTCATCCAGGTCGATCCGGGGGGCGCGAGCGTAGCCATCTTGATGACAACGGTAGCTGCGGCGTTCGTCGCAAGGCTGGCGCCAACAATGAAAACAAACGTGGCAACGATGCGGGATAAATGCCGCATCAGAACCACTCCTGTTCGTGCCTCAGCAGTCTGACCGCCAGTTGTTTGGCAATGGCGTTGGATAGTGCCATGTCGGGTTGCAGATTGTCCGGGGCATCAATCACGCGAGTGAGCAGTACATGAAAACGTTCTTGATTTAGTTGCTGGCGTGACAGGTATTGGGCTTCAAGTACATCGACAATAAGTAGACGGTCGTTAGTAACGGCGCGCACCGCCGCAAAATGTTTCTCCGCAAGCTGTAAGTCGCCGCCGAAAAACCGTGGTCGCGCTCCGTAGTAGATGCCAAAAAACAAGTGAGGCCCGCCATAAAAATATTCAGGATCAAGCTCTAGTACTCGTTCCATTATGGCCGCCGCGACCCCCAGTCCCGCGAGTGGAACCGGGTCATCTCGATTCAGATCAATGTATTTGGCGCGGCAACTTGCGGTCCAAAATAGCGCGGGGACTGCAGATGACGACATCTTGGCCAGAGCACTGCGCAGCTCATCGTCTCTGACTTGATCGGGGTCGACTGAAAACCCGGATGCCTGCAACGCGGCGTCACCGTGGGCGATGCAACGGCGATAGAGTGCGGCGGCTCGAACCGGATCGTCGGGTTCAACAAAGCCGTAGGCATAACCATACAGCGCTTGCATCGCATTGACCCTGAGTATCGGTTCTTGGGGTGACTCGAGTATCAATCCCTCAAGCATCTTGAAGTTTGCAGGTATGGCCATTTCAGCGAGCTTGAGGTCGGTTTCGCGATTCATGGCCAGGGCGCCACTGTCGATAATGGCCAGCGATCCCTTAACCACCATCGTACCCATAGAACAGCCAACCGTTAGTGAGGAAAGCATCACAACAACAAGGGGCACTATGAAACGCCTGACAGGCTGAAAAAATATCATTTGATCATGTCCTTTTGGTGGGATTCGATGAATCCCGTCCGCAACGGAAAGGAATTATTTTTGCGGTCGGCAAAATAATGTTCGAGCGTTGCCCGTACGACCGGGAATGCCAGCTCATCCCATGGAATGGATGCCTCGTCGACCAGTTCTACTTCGAGACTTTCGTTGGTTCTGCTAAAGACGGGCTCCGCAAGTGCGGCTCGAAAGAACATGTAGACCTGACTGATATGCGGGATGCTGTACAGGCTATACAGCCCATGAATCGATATTTTGGCGCAGGTTTCTTCGAGGGTTTCTCGAATGGCTGCTTGTTCTGTTGTTTCGTGGTTCTCCATAAACCCTGCTGGCAATGTCCATAGCCCATAGCGAGGCTCAATGCCGCGTTTACATAACAATATTTTGTCTTGCCACTCGACAATCGCGCCAGCGACTATTTTGGGATTTTGATAATGAATGGTATCGCAGTGCAGGCACACAAAGCGGTTGCGATGATCGCCCTCTGGTATTCGTTCAACCAGCGGATGACTGCAGTTACTGCAAAATTTCATGGAATCCCTGTCATTTATGTTGATAAAACGATTATCGCACAGCTCACATAGAGTTTGGCATCTGCTTTGCCAGCAGAGTTCCCCTAATGTTCTATAGTTAGGCCTGACATACCTCGGGATTCATGCGCTGGGTGACGAGGCAAACAAGATGGTTGGGGTATCATCAACAGCATGCGGATTTCTGCTTCTCAGTTCTATCCGGCACATCAGCCGCGCAGCACCAGTATGCGACTGGATACGGTTTCGGCCGGCTCGGTATCGACGCCACAGGCGACGTTACCCGCGGCGCGAACACCACAGGTGCTGGCGAGGCCGGCGATACAAGCCATTGATGAGTCGGTGGTTCGAGGGCGGGTGATACGTGAAGACGTCGCCCGTCTTGACACCCGAGGCCGGGGCGCGGTGGCGGCTTATGCTGAGATAGGCAATGGTGCGCAGAGGGAGTATATCGGTTTGGTCATGGGGATCGATGAATACGCGTGATGGGTCTGGTGACTGAGTCGGAATATCACCGACTCAGTCTGGCGTTTAGCCGATTGGTTTAAGCACGACGGCGTGCGGCGCCGATCAAACCGAGTAATCCGGAACCCATCAGCCATGCTGCTGCAGGTACGGGGATCGGGTTGGGTGCATAGGCAAGAATGAACGAGCCATCCTGAGTGCCGCAGAAGTTCCCGACCGAGCTGCATTGATTCTCGCCAAAAATTGTATTGGCAACCATCGTGTCGACAAGGCCGTTGCTATCCGGGTCGGCATCGAAGTTGGTATCGGAGATACCCAACAAGCTATCACCATTGACCAGACTCGCACCTTGACTGTCCGTCAGTACGCCCTCGATTGCGTGTACTAGAGCAAAGCTCCCATCATCGGAGCCATTGAGTGACGCGGTGCTAAAAATCGCGCCATTTCCAGGCATATCAACATAGTTAAAGGTCGCGATTAGTATTCCATCGTCAAATCCAGCGCCACCGGTGCCGGTGAAGTTGGGGTTGGATTTTACTCCGCTGGAGAAATCGTCGACGTAGACAGACACGGTGCCACCCGTATGGTCGGTAGAAGTTATATCGCCACCATAAAAGCCCGTGACGATCGAGTCCAATTGGTAGGTAAAGGTGACCTCAAAGTGGTAGTTTAACATCTTGCCGGTATCGGTAACTGGCATCAACCCCGAACTACCCATGAATGCAGTAGCGGACAACAAACCGCTGGTGCTGCCGGGGGTTCCAATTGCGGTGGGATCGCCAGAGGCAACGGCATTGAACAACCCGGTCAGATTCACTTGGGTGATATCCGAGATGCTGCCAAAGCCAACAAGTCCGGCGGCGTCTAAATCCAGAGTCCAGCCATCAACGATGGTGTTCGCGTTCGCGAGACCAGGAACTCCGAGGCCAAGTGATATGGCAAAATAACTGGCAATACGACTAATTCTCATAATCTACGACTTCCCTTGTTAACGACTAAAGTGGGGTTCCATTGCAGATCCATAGCGTCCGTCGCGGCATGGGTCATGGAACGGTTGTATGCGCCACGCGGTGTGCGCGAACGCGATAAATCGAGTTGAGTAGTGACTGACTGCAAGGGGGTTGATAGCGGGGCCTCGTCAAATATCAGCGAGTCCAAAGCGAACGCCATCCTCAGGAGATCCTGATGCGGGAAAATAGTTGTTGATGGGGTACCTGACACAGTGCGTAGCACCGTATTGGGCGATAAAACTTCCATCGTGACGTCCCTTAATTGGATGGCAGTGCCCCAGTGGCACTACTCGAACTATTTCCTAGTTCGTGCTCCTCCCAATTAAGGAACTGGCGATGGTTATCCTTTGCGGATTATTGTAATCGTCCAGTGCCCAGACTAAAGCAATATTCAGGCCAACTCTTCAAGTGGTTGAATTATAAGAAATAACAAAAACTCTAAAGGGGACTCTTAGTCTTAATTGTAAAAAATACTGACAGTTATGGCTGCTCATACCACGCGTTCGGTAAAACAGGACAAGAACACGGAAAACAGGGAGTTACTCATGAAATCCAGCGGTTTATAGCCGCAAATCTGCAACTATGGGCAGCCTATTCGGCGAGTTTGTCAGAAAACTTTACAGCGGATGGCTGTGGCTGATCAGGTCAGCAGATTGCTCAATATGCCGTGATAACAGCGGGACAGGGCATCCAGATCGCTTATTCGAACACACTCATTGACCTGATGTATGGTCGCGTTAACCGGGCCAAGCTCCAGCACCTGAGCACCGGTGGGCGCAATAAAGCGTCCATCAGAGGTTCCACCCGCCGTCGAGAGTTCTGGTGACGTTCCGGTTTCGTCGCGTACGGCATCCTTGGCCGCGTCCACCAACTCGGCGGGCGCGGTCAGAAACGGTGGACCGGAAAGCCGCCACTGAATATCGAATTCCAGCTGATGCGACGCGAGAATCGCCTCCAGACGTTGTCGCAACTCCGGTTCCGTGACCTCAGTGGAAAAACGGAAGTTGCACTCAAGTTGCAGTTCACCGGGGATCACGTTGTTCGCACCGGTGCCCGCGTTCAGATTGGAAATCTGAAAGGTCGTTGCTGGAAAATACTCGTTACCGTTATCCCACGACTCGGCGCAGAGTTCGGTTAACGCCGGTGCCGCCAGATGAATCGGGTTACGAGCTAACTGTGGGTAGGCCACATGGCCCTGAATGCCCTTGATGGTAATGATCGCGCCAAGCGAGCCACGGCGACCGTTTTTGATCACGTCACCGAGGTGTTCTGTGCTGGAGGGTTCGCCAACCAGACAATAGTTAATTTTTTCACCGCGAGCCTCAAGGGTCTCGATCACCTTCACGGTGCCCTGTATAGAAGGTCCTTCTTCGTCCGAGGTAATCAAAAAGGCGATCGAGCCTAAATGCTTGGGATGATCGGTAACAAATGATTCACATGCTGTCACCATCGCCGCGAGACTGCCTTTCATGTCGGCGGCGCCACGACCATACAGCAGGCCATCACGTTCCGTGGGGACAAAAGGGTCTGATTGCCATGCCGATGCGGGTCCCGTCGGTACTACGTCAGTATGACCGGCAAAGGCGAACAGCGGGGCTTGGGTTCCGCGTCGCGCCCAGAAGTTATCAACCTCCCCGAAACGCAGGTGTTCAATCTCAAAACCGAGCGCTGCCAAACGCTCTATCATCAGCGCCTGACATCCCGCATCGTCCGGTGTAACGGATCGACGCGAGATCAGTTCTTTGGCCAGTTCGAGCGTTGCGGATGACATAGTGGTGGCGTTATATGTCGCGCAACAATTCGTTGATGCCAACCTTGCTGCGTGTCCTTTCATCCACCTGCTTGATGATAACCGCACAGTACAGGCTGTGGCTGCCATCCGCCGCGGGGAGATTACCCGACACCACAACCGATCTTGCCGGTACCCGGCCATAGCTAATCTCGCCGGTCATGCGGTTGTAGATCTTGGTGCTTTTCCCAATGTAGACGCCCATTGAAATCACGGCACCTTCCTCAACGATTACCCCTTCAACGACCTCAGAACGAGCGCCAATAAAACAGTTGTCTTCAATAATGGTCGGGGAGGCCTGTACCGGCTCGAGTACGCCACCAATACCCACGCCGCCGGAGAGATGTACATTCTTGCCGATCTGTGCGCAGGAACCGACCGTGGACCAAGTATCAACCATCGTACCCGAATCGACATAGGCGCCGATATTGACGTAGGACGGCATCAATACCACACCCGATGCAATATAGGCACCCCGACGCACCGAGGCGGGGGGTACCACCCGGACGCCTGAATCGCGCAAATCACGGGGGCTGTAGTCGGAATATTTGGACGGCACTTTGTCATAATAATTGGTAAAGCCACCCTTCATAAACAGGTTATCGTCTATACGAAACGACAGCAGAACCGCTTTTTTCAACCAATCGTTGACGACCCACTCCCCGTCTTTCTTCTCTGCAACCCGGGCCTCGCCCTTGTCTATAAGACTTAATGCGTGATCAACCGCTTCCTTGACCTGGGTATCAACGCTGCGGGGTGTGATGTCCGCGCGGATTTCAAATGCGGTTTCGATTATTGATTGGATATCGCTCATTGCTATTCCCGTAAAAGTTTAGAGTGTGTCGCAGAATGATCGAATGCGTTGTGCTGCATCAATACACTCATCCAGCGTCGGCACCAGTGCCATTCGTATCCGGTTTGCGCCGGGGTTTCTGCCCTGCACGGTACGCGATAGGAAGCTGCCAGGCAGCACCGTGATGTTTTGTTGCGCAAACAGCCTCTGCGCGAAAACCGTATCATCTACGGGTGTTTGGGGCCAGAGATAGAACGCAGCAGCAGGTTGATCTACCGGCAAACAATCACCCAGTATGTTGAGGACTGCCTCGAATTTCTCAGTATACAGGCGACGGTTTTCGATCACATGGGTTTCGTCCGCCCACGCGGCCTGACTGGCAATCTGGGTATGCACCGGCATCGCGCAACCATGATAAGTTCGATACTGGAAAAATGTCTCGATGATCGACGCATCACCGGCAACAAAACCGGAGCGCAGTCCGGGCACGTTGGAGCGCTTGGAAAGGCTGTGGAAAACCACGCAGCGCTCATAGCCGTCGCGTCCCATATTGGCCGCGGCGCTTAGCAAACCCACGGGAGGTTGGTCTTCATCGAAATAGATCTCGGAATAACACTCGTCGGCCGCAATCACAAAATCGTGGCGGTCGGCCAATTCGATAAGGCTCTCCAAGGTTGATTGCGGCACGACGGCTCCCGTCGGATTGCCCGGGGAACACAAATACAACAGTTGGCAGCTCGACCAAACGGCGTCAGAAATAGAGCCAAAGTCAGGCAACTGATCCTGTTCGCTGACGGGATTTACATACCAGGGCTCTGCGCCGGCGAGCAGGCAGGCGCCCTCATATATTTGATAGAACGGGTTCGGCATCACCACCCGAGCGGGGTCGGCCGAATCGATGACAGCCTGGGCAAATGCGAACAAGGCCTCGCGCGTCCCATTCACAGGCAATACCTGTGTCGCGGGATCAACACCGGCGGCTTGCAACCGAAAGCGATTAACCAGCCAAGCGGCGATAGTCTCACGCAACGTGTCGGTACCTCGAGTGGTTGGATAGGTCGACAGGTGTTGCAGATTGTCTTCGAGTGCAGAGGCGATAAATTCCGGCGCGGCATGTTTGGGTTCACCAATCGACATAGCCAGATGTGATAGTTGTGCAGGCGGACTGATTCCTGCTTTGAGCTCATTCAGACGCTGAAAGGGATAAGGTTGGAGCTTTTTTAGAAACGGATTCATGGCGCGGCGATAGTATAGAATAAGTACCTATGTCATCCAATCAAAATCCTGATATTCGCGCCATCTCAGCCCTGTTGTACGCCGCGACGCTGTGGGGGGTGTTTTGGTATCCGATGCGACTACTTGATGAAGTCGGGATGGATGGGTTATGGGCGACCGCAGTCAGTTTTGGCGCCGCGAGCGTATTCGGACTGTTTCGGGTGCAACGTAGCGAGTGGCTTTGTTCGCCTGTCGCATTGTGGAGCATGGCGCTGGCAACGGGCTGGTGCAATCTTGCGTTTGTGATCGCCATACTCGATGGCCCCGTGGTACGCGCCATATTGTTGTTTTATCTTTCACCGATCTGGTCGGTACTGCTCGGCTATTTATTTCTCGGTGAGCGGGTCGGTCGGCGATCTCTCATGGTGCTGGTGGTGGCACTGATCGGTGCTGGCATCATGCTGTGGAGTAGCGAGACGGGTTCTCCATGGCCGGCCACGCGTTCAGACTGGTTTGCCCTGTCCAGCGGGGTTGCGTTTTCGATATCCAATGTGCTGGTGCGCAAATTGCAGCACATTACGGTCTTCGCCAAGACGTCTGCCTCTTGGGTGGGTGCCTTAGTGGTGTCGCTGGTGGGCATCGTCGTTGTCGATGATCCGCTACCTGATGTCCCCTCGCACATCTGGGTATCGGCAGGTACTCTGGGTTTGATCTGTCTGACCACCATGACATTGGCGGTGCAGTACGGCGTCACGCGCTTGCCGCTGCATCGCTCTGCGGTCATTTTGTTGTTCGAACTGGTGGCCGGTACTGTATCATCAATTTTGCTCGCCAATGAGTTGTTATCGGTTCGAGAAGTGGTGGGCGGTGGACTCATTGTTTTGGCGGCATGGTGGAGTTCGAGGCGATAGCATTGAATTTATTTTCTCTGCGCAGGGAACTGAATGGCAAATTTAGTTGTCTAAAACCGTTGTATGGGGGCGGCTACGTTGGGGTTCTTGTTCAGGGCTATTTACCTGGGATTACAAATACTTATCGATTGTTTCGAGAATGGATGGTCATTCGGGGATGCGGCAGGCAGCGTACATTAAGGGTGTGATTTCTGCAGCGATACGCAAACTGCACAAGGCGCATGTGTCTGATTCCGTCGTCGAAAACTATTCCGTGTCGGTCAATCCGGTGCATCGGGTTGATATTCAGGCTCCCGACAATCCCCAATTGAATATCCTCGATGATCGTTTGCATTTGTACTGCTCACTGGTCGCGGTGGGGCGAGCGTCTATCGAAGCCCACCATGCCGGCGACCCGGATGCACTGGCGTTGGCGAAGGAATTTACCCGACTTGAAGGGATATGCCTGCATGGGCAACGCAGTGATGGCGCGCAGCGCGGTCATCAACGTACTCAGGATGCCCGCGAAGAAGCCCGTGGATTGGCCCTGAAATATTTTGCGAGCCATCCCGATGCTGGCATTATGAAAACGGCTCGTGTGGTTGCGTTCGAGCTGGAACGGCTCGATTTCCGCAATCGTAGTAATGGGTTTTTTCAAGAGTCCACGGTTCGCAACTGGATCCGTCCGTTGTTTAATCAGGCACCACCACGTCGTCCGACCAAAAAGTCCTCCACTGATTAGCCCGTCATCGTGGTTTGCGGTGACACCTTATTTACCATGGGGGTCTATCTTTGTCGTCTAATATTTTTGATATCCATCATGCCAGTTTGTTGGTGTCGGATGTGGGTGCGTCGCTTGAGTTCTATTGCGATGTTTTGGGCCTTGAGGTAAGTGATGCACGACCCGATCTCGGCTACCCCGGCGTGTGGCTTGTCATCGGTCAACACCAATTGCATTTGATGCAGTTACCCAACCCTGATTCGGTCGACGGGCGTCCGCCACACGGCGGCCGAGACCATCATGTGGCGTTGGCAGTTTATGATTTATCCCAAATCCAGAACCGTTTGGATCAACGCTCGATTGCCTATACGTTGAGTAAATCAGGGCGCACAGCGCTGTTTGTTCGTGATCGTGATGCCAATGCGATTGAGCTGATCGAATGTTGAGGTTCCTTAAGGCTGTTTGTCGAGTGTTTTGATCAACGCTTCTCTGAGGGAGTCTTGTGCGGGTTGATCGAGCGGTTGGTCGGCAAAGTCGGTGACAAAAAACACATCCTCGGCTTTGGTTCCAACCGTCACCACACTGAGTTTTTGTAGACGAACATAGCGGGCAAGAAATATTTTACTCACCATGGCAAGCAGCGCACGACGCTCGGTTGTGACTAGTTCAAGAATGGTGCGGTGGTTTTTTTCGTCCAACTGATAGCTTACCGAGGTGGGTGTGGAAAATTGTTTTAATGTGCGTGACAAGGCGCGAGACTGGAGTTCGAGTGGTGAATCAGGATCAAGTAGCCGGGGTTTTAGCGTTAGATTAAGTTCTTTTTCAAGATCATTTCTGATTTCACCCGATACCCGGTAGCTGCCCATGCTGTAACCTGATCGTGTGCTGAAAAGCCGCGCCTGCAAAATATTTTGGTTCAGGTAATCCAGCACGATCGCGCTGATGGCAAATAGCCCGTCGCGGTCGTAGTCGAATACAAAAATCTCAGAGTCATCCGTCGCGTCGATGCGTCTGGAAACAATCAATGGCAATTGGTCGATCGATACCTTTGAGATTACCTGAGTATGCCAAGCGATTTGTTCAGCGGTGTGAGACAGAAAATAGTCGCTATCGGGCTCAGACCAAACACTGTCGATATCGCTGGCACTGATGCCAGCACTTTCCAAGAGCGTTC
>DTRM01000069.1 GCA_012965975.1 Chromatiaceae bacterium
AACGGTTACGCAGGGCAATCGCAACCGCGCGCTTGGCAGCATCCTGTCCGATAATATGTTTGTCCAGTTCCTGAACAATTTCGCGTGGGGTCATCTGTGACATGGGTAGGGGCTCAAAACGATTCGGGCTACTCGCAGTCGAGTTCCTCGATCGTCAGGTTGTGATTGGTGTAGACGCAAATATCGGAGGCGATGGTCAGGGCTTTTTCAACAATTTCGCGTGCGCTGAGTTCGGTGTTTTGCAGCAAGGCGGTCGCGGCGGCCTGGGCAAAGGGCCCGCCAGAACCGATGGCCATCAGATCGTGCTCGGGGTCGATCACATCGCCGGTGCCGGAAATAACCAACGACGTGGTGGCATCTGCCACTGTCAATAAGGCCTCGAGTTGTCGCAATCCACGATCGGTGCGCCAGTCCTTTGCCAGTTCTACTGCGGCGCGGGTGAGTTGGCCGTTGTGTTTCTCCAGCTTGCCTTCAAACCGCTCGAATAGCGTAAAGGCATCAGCGGTGCCGCCCGCGAAGCCCGCCAGTACCTGATCGTGATGCAATCGGCGCACCTTGCGCGCATTGCCTTTCATAATGGTGTTGCCCATCGACACCTGACCGTCACCACCGATGACCACCTTGCCGTTGCGCCGCACCGATACAATGGTTGTGCCCCTGAACTGTTTCATGGGGTCGAATTGTACAGTATGCGGGGCGTGAGCGTGGCTGGTCACTGTGATTCCCTTTTCCGCGGGGGAGGCTGTTAGGGTGAACGGGGGGTAATGGTCGTATCAACGCAAGCGTCAGTCTGGGGTCTCCTCGGGTTTGGCCGGTTTGCGCGTACGGGCCCGCGGATGGGCGCGATCATACACATCGGCCAGATGCTGAAAATCGAGGTGGGTGTAGATCTGCGTGGTACTCAGATTGGCATGCCCCAATAGCTCTTGTACTGCGCGCAGATCGGCGCTGGATTCGAGCAGGTGGGTCGCACAGGAATGGCGCAGTTCGTGCGGATGAACCGGGGTCGCCAGTCCCAGACGATGGCACCAAATGGTCAACCGCGTCTGGACGCTGCGCGGCGAAATACGGGTCCCTCGGTTGCTGAGAAACAGCGCCTCGGTGGCGTCGCCCATCAGTCCGGATCGGTGCTGCAACCAGCCACGGATGGCCTCCTGCGCCATGCGGCCCACCGGTACCATTCGCTCGCGCGAGCCCTTGCCGCGCACCCGGGCGGTGCCTTCGTGCCAGTCGAGGTCGGCAAGGTTAATACCTACCAGCTCGGCCAGACGCAGGCCAGACGAGTAAAGTAGCTCGAACATGGCGCGATCGCGCACCGAAATAGCGCTATCATCGGGAATATTCATTAAAGCAGCGATTTGATCGACATCCAGGGTCGATGGCAGTTTAGCCGTGGACTTGGGTGGCCTCAGGCGGGTGGCGGGATTATTGTCGAGTCGCTTCTCGCGGATCAACCACGCGAAATAACCACGGAACGCCGAGAGTTGGCGCTGCAAACTGCGTCCGGTGAGCCCCTGTCGGTGACGTAACGAGATATACGCTTGCAGTTGGGTGGTGGTCAAATTCGCCCAAGAGCCTATGTGCTGCGCAGCGCAAAAGGCCGCCAAGTGGTTTAGGTCGCGTTGATAATTACTTTGAGTGTGCGGCGATAATCTGCGTTCATACGCCAAGTAGGCGATAAAATCGGCAATCCAGTCGGTTTCTGGCGGATCTTCATGATCGTGGCCGAGATTGGATTTAGGCGTCTTGCGGGATGAAGCGCGCGAGCCCATGCGCGACCAAATCTCCCAGTTGGGTCAGAAACAATGTGCCCATGCCGCGTTGGAAGCGTTTGGCGTCGTGACTGGCCAGCGCCAGCAGGCCGACCACGCCGTTGCCCGCAAGTGGAATCAATGCCGCCGACTGAATACTCAGCGCATCATCGTGGAACAACGCCTCCTCTTGGGGTTCGCTGAGCTTGCCGCAGACCGGGCGTTTGGCATTAAGGAAGGGTTTCAGGATCTCGTAATCAGTGTCGTTGCTATCGAAAAACAACTGATCGTGTTCACTATGAAGTTGAGCGGATCCGGGTTTAACCAAACGCACCCGCATATGGCTGATTTGAAAGTCGCGACGCAGGCGTTGATCACAGATCTGCAGCAACTCATCGGTGGCGTTGGCATCGACCAGACCCAGTGTGAGCTTGTGCAGGCGAATGCTGAGTTGTTCGTTGTCGCGCGCGATCTGGATCAGATGCTGTAAGCGTGTGGTCAGCTTGTGGTGCTTTTCGCGGAACAGCGATAGCTGGCGTTCGACCAGCGAGATGGCTTTGCCGCTGGGGTGCGGCAGACTGAGCGTGCTTAACAGATCAAGATTTTCAGCAAAGAACTCAGGATTAGACGCAAGAAAATCGATAACAACGTCGCGCGGGTCAAATGACTCAGTGACACCCTCCTCTTGCTGTACGCTCATAGTTCGATAGTACCTTCGAAGACGTGAGTGGCAGGGCCTGTCATGGTCACAGTATGCCCCGGTCCCGACCAGCTTACAACCAGTTCGCCGCCGCTTAGTTCAACGCTGACTGATGCGTCCAGAACCCCGAGTTGTTGGCCGCAAACGACGGCCGCACACGCGCCGCTGCCGCAGGCCAGCGTCTCACCACTGCCGCGTTCAAACACGCGTAGCTTGATGCGCCTACGATCAACAATTTGCATGAACCCAATGTTGGCTTGCTCGGGGAAAAGCGCGTGTGTACCCATCACCGGGCCTAGTGTTTTAACCGGTGCGGTGTTGATATCGTCGACCTGCACTACCGCGTGCGGATTGCCCATCGATACCGCGCTGAACGCAAGCGAGGTGCCATCGATGTCGACGGTATATTGTGCCTGCTGCTGCGCGGCTTGAAGTGGGATGTCGCCCGGCCCAAATTGGGGTACGCCCATCTCGACCTGAATCTGATCATTATCCAGCACGCGCAGGCATAAACGCCCGCTGAGGGTGTCGACGCGCAGGGCGGTCTTGTCGGTCAGGCCCCTGCGCCGCACAAACAGCGCAAAACAGCGGGCGCCATTTCCGCACTGCCCGACTTCGCCGCCGTCGGCGTTAAAAATGCGATAGCCAAAGTCCGCGCCGTCGCGTGTGGCAGCCTCGACCAGCAGAATCTGATCACAACCAATGCCCAAGTGGCGATCCGCGATAAAGCGCAGCTGTTGGGGCGACAACTGCAGGGCTTCGCGTGTCGCATCCAGCACCACGAAGTCATTGCCCAGTCCGTGCATTTTCGTAAACGACAGTCTCATTGGCACGGGTTCCGCGTTAGGCGGGCAATACCTGCTCGCCTGCAAATAAGTCTTCGACCGTCTCGCGTTCGCGTACGACATGCATGTCGGCACCATCAACCATGATTTCGGCGACGCGAGGTCGGCTGTTGTAGGTAGAGCTCATGGAAAAACCATAGGCGCCCGCGCTGCGCACTGCAAGCAGGTCATTCGCGGCGAGGGCCAATTCGCGTTGCTT
>DTRM01000070.1 GCA_012965975.1 Chromatiaceae bacterium
CCAATGCCAATGTTTATTTTGATGGCGATGTTACCAGCCGTACCATCTAGTTCTCTAATGGAGAGTTGAAAAGCCTGACGGACTACTGCTGTTCGTTTGTTGACTAACCCCGTAAATAATTCGACCACTGTTTGAACAACTCATAATCAAGCGCCCCCATCGCCGAGCGTGGCTCGACTGAGGCGATCGGGACGAGATCGCCTTCGAGGGTTGTCGCATACCCCCCGGCCTCGGAAAAGATCAGGTTTCCTGCGGCGTAATCCCAGATATTCTGTTTGCCATGCAAGTAGATATGAAACCGGTTGGCTGCAAGCCAACACCAATCGAGGGCGACCGAACCGAAACTGCGCTGTGAACTGTACGGATTATCTTGCACCAAACGTGTCGCCAATGCCGGTGGCAAACGCTTGAAATCAATCGCTGCAATGGTTTGGCTCAACTGCTCGGGAGACAACGACGGTTCGATAAGCTGACCGTTTAGACGCGCGCCTTGACCAAGCCCCGCGCTGAACGCCTCGTCACGAACCGGATCGTAGACTAGGCCAAGCTTCGCTACCCCACCGTGGAACCAGGCCACCGATACTGCCCAGTAAGGAATACCGGCCGCAAAGTTACTAGTGCCATCAATGGGATCAACTACCCACAATCCATCCGTTGAGTTTGTGATCAATGCTTGCTGTGCTTGCAGCGGCATTTCCTCGCCCAGCATTGGGAAACCATCCCAGCGCGATGCCAGTTCCAAGCGGATGCCGTGTTGCATGGCCAAGTCAGCCTCGGTAACGATACTGCGGTCAGATTTATAGTCACGCTGGATTTTGCCAAAACGCGGCAACAACTCTTGCTGCGTGGCACGCCGGACGATATCCAGTAGCTCGGTGATTTCTGGTGTTTCCATGGATACCCATCATCACATAAAAAAGGCGGGCCCATACAAGATGGACTCGCCCTAACAATCTCGAACGACCCGGCGGGGTTTAGTGAACGACTGCACCCTCTGGCACGTCCTGATCAACGCTCTGTATAGCATCTTGGACCCAGGCATCTTCGTTGTCGGCCACGTCTACCTTGAATGAGCAGATAAACTCCCCATCCGCCGCATAGGCAGAAAACAAGTGAGTCTCTTCATCAAACTCACCGGTGAAACCAAGCGCACTGGCACGTTCCAGCAGATCATCCACAAAGCTGGTCAAAAATTCGGATTTCTCAGACATATCGCTACTCATACTGATCATTACTACTACCCCTATACACAGCAACAACCGTACCAATATTGGTTTTTCTTTTAATTTCATATGGTTATAAAAACTGGTGTATAATGGGAGCCTTAACTATGTAAAGTTTGCTGACACTCGAATGCCCATATCTGCACCCAACATTTTTTCTCACAACCGCTATTGGGCGGAATGTTATGGCAATGCGCCGTTTCTGCCCATGTCACGTGCGGAGATGGACGAACTCGGTTGGGACAGTTGCGACATCATCATTGTGTGCGGTGATGCCTATGTCGATCACCCCAGTTTCGGCATGGCGGTGATCGGACGGTTCCTCGAGGCGCAGGGCTTTCGCGTCGGCATCATCGCGCAACCTAACTGGCAATCAACCGAAGACTTCATGGCGCTGGGCAAACCCAATCTGTTTTGGGGCGTGTCTGCCGGTAATATGGACTCCATGATCAACCGCTATACTGCGGACTTGAGAATGCGCAGCGACGATGCGTACACGCCCGACGGTGCAGGTGGTAAACGTCCCGACCGTGCGGTGATTGTTTACAGTCAACGCTGCCGCGAAGCCAGCCCCGAAACACCCATCGTCATCGGAGGCATTGAGGCCAGCCTTCGGCGTATCGCACAGTACGATTACTGGAGCGATAAAGTTCGTCAATCCGTGCTGGTTGATTCGGGCGCAGACATCTTGCTTTACGGTAATGCGGAACGCGCCATCGCCGATGTCGCGCACGAAATAGCGCGTGGTAAACACGTCAACGAACTCTCCAGCATCCGAGGAACCGCTATTGTTCGTCGCGGCATTCCAGAGGGTTGGACCGAAATCGACTCGACCCGTATCGACTGGCCCGGACAGATAGACAAACTTACCAGTCCCTATGAGTACATCCAGAAAACTCCGGATAGCGACAACCAGGAAGGAGTGCCGGTTCGAATCGTACCCATGCCGCTACAGGCCAAGGAAAAATTAAACCCGCAGACCACCTACATCCGTCTACCGTCATTTGAGAAAGTTCGTGCCGATTCGGCCTTGTATGCACACGCGTCCCGCATCCTGCATCAGGAGTCCAACCCGCACAACGCTCATGTTCTGGTACAGCGTCATGGCAACCGGGAGGTTTGGGTGAATCCGCCACCCATCCCGTTGCAGACCGACGAAATGGACGGCGTGTTTGATCTGTCGTACCAACGCGTGCCACACCCCTCCTATGGGGAAGCCAATATTCCCGCCTACGAAATGATTCGCTTCTCGGTCAACATCATGCGCGGCTGTTTTGGCGGCTGCACGTTTTGCTCGATTACCGAACATGAAGGTCGTGTCATTCAAAGTCGCTCGCAGGAATCCATCCTTCGAGAAATCGAGAATATCCGCGATAAAACCCCGGGCTTCACCGGCACCATTTCTGACCTTGGCGGCCCAACCGCCAACATGTATCAGCTCAACTGCAAAGATGACAAGATTCAGGCGTCGTGTCGGCGCCTGTCCTGTGTGCATCCCACCATTTGCAAGAATCTGATCACCGATCACTCACCGACCACGCAACTATATCGCAAGGCGCGCGCCATACCCGGGGTGAAACGGGTCGCAATCGCGTCAGGACTGCGTTATGACCTCGCGGTTGAAGATCCCGAATATGTACGTGAACTGGTGACCCATCATGTCGGCGGGTATCTTAAGATCGCGCCCGAACACAGTGAAGACCGTCCCCTGTCAAAAATGATGAAGCCGGGCATGGGCAGCTATCACAAGTTTGAAAAGATGTTCAATCAGTTCTCGAAGGAAGCGGGAAAGAAACAATACCTGATCCCGTACTTCATCGCGTCTCATCCTGGCTGCGAAGATGAAGACATGGTCGAGCTCGCATTGTGGTTGAAGAAACGGAAGATGCGCGTCGATCAAGTACAAAACTTCTATCCGTCACCGATGGCGCTGGCGACCGCCATGTATCACTCGGAACGCAACCCACTAAAGCGACTGAGTTATAAGGACGACAAAATCCCCGTTCCCCGCGGCATCGATCAACGTCGTTTACAAAAAGCCCTTTTGCGATATCACGACGAGAAAAACTGGCCCGTCTTGCGCAAGGCGCTGCGCGACATGAATCGGGCCGAACTAATCGGTGATGGCGACAATCAGCTAATACCTGCAGCAACACCAACCATGGAACGCAACCCGCGCCAACAAACGCGCAAATCCAAACAGCGCGCTCGACGCTCTAGTCGCTAGCCACAACTGGAGTCCTCAACGGGTTTCATTGTCCTGT
>DTRM01000071.1 GCA_012965975.1 Chromatiaceae bacterium
GCCGATCGTGAGCGCTATCAAACGGTTTACGCCGAGGAGCCTGGCGCGGTGGCCGCGCCGACGGCAGGATTGCACTTTGATCAAAGCCTGCTCGACGCAGTGAGTAACAAGGGCGTGGGGTTGGCGCGAGTCACCCTGCATGTGGGTGCGGGCACGTTTCAGCCCATGCGTTGTGATTCGATCCTTGATCACGTGATGCACTCAGAGCACATCGAGGTGAGTCAGAGGGTCTGCGATCAGGTCCGCGAGACGCGGCAGCGAGGTGGGCGGGTCGTGGCGGTCGGTACCACCAGCGTGCGTTGTCTGGAGTCGGCCTGGAATGGTGAGCGGCTGCTGCCAGTTTGTGGCGACACCAATATCTTCATCTACCCCGGTTACGAGTTTGGTGTGGTGGATGCATTGGTGACGAATTTCCATCTGCCAGAATCCACCTTGATGATGCTGGTCAGCGCCTTTTCCGGCCAGGATTTGGTGATGTCGGCTTATTGCCATGCCATCGCGCAGAGATACCGGTTTTTTAGTTATGGCGATGCGATGTGGATGACTCGAAAATAATGTAAGTGATTAATTTCAGACAAAAAAAAGCGCGGCAAATGGGGGAGCCGCGCTTAAAAACTACTACCAAGGAGGAGGTAGTTGTCTGATGAACGAGACCAACTTTAGAGATCAGGGCTGTGGAAGTCAACAATTAACATAAGTAATAACCGAGTGTCTAGGTGTTGGGGTCGAAATCAGACCTATTAGCTAGTACACCGGTAGTCATGGGGAAAGGCCCACTAGACAATTAGCTATGAAATTTTACCTGAACCCATCCTCGGGCTCCGCCCGCGCGGCAGAACTGGAATTTGACCGCGGTAGCATCCGCACCCCGGTATTTATGCCGGTGGGCACCTATGGCACGGTCAAGTCGATGACCCCGGAGGAGCTGGAAGCCCTGGATTTCGACATCATCCTCGGTAATACCTATCACCTGATGATGCGGCCGGGTACCGATATCATCGAACGCCATGGCGATCTGCATGATTTCATGCATTGGCACAAGCCGATACTGACCGATTCGGGCGGGTTTCAGGTGTTCAGCTTGGGGGATCTGCGCAAAATTACGGAGCAGGGTGTGACCTTCCGTTCGCCGGTCAATGGCGACAAGGTGTTTCTCGGCCCCGAGGAATCCATGGCAATACAGCGCTCACTGGGTTCCGATATCGTGATGATCTTCGATGAATGCACCCCGTATCCGGTTGAGTACGCGGACGCCGAGGCCTCGATGGAGCTGTCGTTGCGCTGGGCGGCGCGTAGCAAAGCCGCGCATGGCGATAATCCAGCCGCGTTGTTCGGGATCGTTCAAGGCGGTATGTACAGTGATTTGCGCCAGCGTTCTGCGCAGGGGCTGCAAGAAATCGGCTTCGATGGTTATGCCATTGGCGGTTTGTCGGTGGGCGAGCCCAAGGCCGAGCGCGAACAGGTGCTGCGCGATCTGCTGCCGCTGCTGCCGCAAGATAAACCCCGCTATTTGATGGGCGTGGGTACGCCCGAGGACATCGTTGAGGCGGTGCGTCTTGGTGTCGATATGTTCGATTGTGTGATGCCCACGCGGCACGCCCGTAACGGTTATCTGTTTACTAGCACCGGCGTTGTACGCTTGCGAAACAGCGTCAACCGGACTGATACCGGCCCGTTGGACGAGCATTGTTCGTGTTATACCTGCCAGAATTACTCACGCGCCTATCTGCGTCACCTCGACCAGTGTAGTGAGATGCTCGGCCCGCGCCTCAATACGATCCACAATCTGCACTATTACCGGCAATTGCTGCGGGGTTTGCGCGAGGCGATTATGCAAGGAAATCTGGAAACCTGCGTTAACAAGTTCTATAGGCTCAGAAGTGGTCAGAACGAGGAAACCGCGGTCTAATTTCAGGTGGACCAGATTAATGTATCGCGGCGTCTGCGTGTGGCATAATGGCACGCTTTATTCTCAGGGGACCTCTCGATGAGCTTCTTAATATCTGACGCGATGGCCGAAGCCGGTTCGGCGGGCATGCCGCAGGGTGACTTGATGGGTTTTATCCCGTTAATTGTCATTTTCATTATTTTTTACTTTTTGCTGATTCGCCCACAGGCGAAGAAGGCCAAGGAACACAAAGCCATGGTCGCAACTTTGGGGAAAGGTGATGAAGTTATCACCAGTGGTGGGCTGATTGGCAAGATCACCGTGCTGGGTGATGAGTTTGTTACGGTTGAGGTCGCCGATAACACGCAGGTGCATGTGCAGCGTCCGGCGGTAACCAGCGTTGTTCCCAAGGGCACGATCAAGAGCTTGTAGAGCAGGATTGTTCATATGAACCAATACCCCATGTGGAAGTACGTGATGATCGTGGTGATCATATTCAGCGGCGTGCTGTATGCGCTGCCGAATCTGTTCGGCGCAGATCCCTCGGTGCAGATATCAACCACGCGCGGCGCCGAGATAACGGAAGAAACACTGGCGACTCTGGAGTCCACTTTGGGTGAGCGTAACTTATCGCCGCGTGGCTCTGAGTTGGAAGACGGACGAATGCTGCTTCGCTTCAACGATACCACTGAGCAGTTGCTGGCCTATGAGGTCATCAAAGAATCGCTTGGCCAAAATTATATCGCGGCACTGAATCTGGCGCCGGCAACCCCCGACTGGTTGCGTTCGGTGGGCGGTGAGCCCATGTATCTGGGCCTGGACCTGCGTGGCGGTGTGCACTTCCTGATGGAAGTGGACATGGATGCTGCCGAGGCACAGGCGGTACAACGGTATTTTGGTGATCTGCGCAGTGAACTTCGCAAAGAGAAGATTCGCTATCTGCGTGATCGACGACCGGGAAAGGATGCTTCCTTCAAGTTTCGTGATCAGATCGTGCGTGACGAAGCCTTGGTGGTGCTTGAGCGTGCCTATCGTGATTTGGCGTTTTCCAGCAGCGAAGAGGCGGGTGAGTTTTATCTAGAGTTTGTGATTTCGTCGGAGGAAAGTCGCGAGATTCGCAAGTTTGCGCTGGAACAGAACATGACCACGTTGCGTAATCGTGTGAATGAACTGGGCGTCGCCGAGCCAGTGGTTCAGCAGCAGGGAAACAATCGTATTGTGGTGCAGTTGCCCGGTGTTCAGGATACGGCAACGGCGAAAGAGATTCTTGGTGCGACCGCGACGCTGGAATATCGACTGGTCGATACCGATCATGATGTACAACAGGCTGTTGATGGCCGTGTTCCGCCCGGGTCAGAGCTCTATAAGAGACGCGATGGTTCCCCGGTCTTGCTCAAGAAGTCGGTCATTGTCACCGGTGATCAGATTATTAATGCCGCGTCGGGCATCGACTCACGCAACGGCAGTCCGATGGTCAGCGTGACCCTCGATGCAAAGGGTGCGAAGAAGATGGGTGACTTCACACGAGAGAATGTCGGTCGATCCATGGCGGTGGTGTTTGTGGAACACAAAACCGAGACGCGCATGGTGGATGGAGAGAAGGTCAGACACCGACGCATAGTAGAGGAAGTGATTAACGTCGCAACCATTCGTGAATATTTCAGCAAGCGTTTTCAGACAACGGGTCTGGACAATACGACCGAAGCTCACAACCTGGCTCTGTTGTTACGCGCGGGTGCGTTGGCGGCTCCCATCGAAATTGTTGAGGAACGTACCGTCGGCCCTAGTCTGGGTAAGGACAATATCGATCAAGGTTTCATGTCGGTAATGATCGGGTTTATTGCGGTGCTGGTATTTATGGCCGTTTACTATCGAACTTTCGGGATTGTTGCGAATGTCGCGTTGGCACTTAATCTGGTGTTAATGATTGCGGTGTTGTCGATGTTGCAGGCGACGCTTACCTTGCCTGGTATTGCCGGTGTCGTGCTAACCGTCGGCATGGCGGTTGATGCCAATGTGCTGATTTTTGAGCGAATTCGGGAAGAGATTGCGAACGGAAGCAGTCCTCAGGCGAGTATTCATGCCGGTTATGAAAAGGCATTTTCGACTATTGCCGATGCGAATATCACCACATTGATCGCCGCCGTAGTGTTATTTAGTTTTGGTACCGGGCCGATCAAGGGCTTCGCCGTCACTTTGTCCATTGGCATTGTTAGCTCAATGTTTACTGCGATTGTGGGTAGTCGTGCACTGATTAATTTGATCTACGGCAGGCGTCGTCTGTCGAAATTATCGATTTAGAGAAACAACCGTATGCAGCTTATACCGCTTAACACCAAAATCGATTTCATGCGCAATCGCAAGATTGCGATGGTGCTATCGACGTTGCTGATTTTGGCCTCCATCGCGTTGATGGCAACACGTGGGATGAATTTTGGCATCGACTTTACCGGCGGCACGTTGATCGAAGTCGGCTTCACCGAGAACGCCGATCTTTCCAAGGTTCGTGACGTACTGGACAAGGGCGGCTACGGTGATGCGACGGCGCAAAATTTCGGCACGGCAAAAGATGTGTTGGTCAGGTTGGCGCCGCGCGAAGGTCTGGATACCGCACAGTTGAGTAATCTGGTAGTGGATACACTGGAAGCCGGACTTGATACGCAACTGGATGTACGCCGGGTTGAATTTGTAGGGCCGCAGGTGGGAGAGGAACTCACCGAGGATGGTGGCTTGGCCATGTTGTATGCGCTGTTCGGTATTCTGATTTATGTCAGCCTGCGGTTCGAGTGGCGTTTTTCCCTCGGTGCCATTGCCGCGTTGATTCATGATGTGTTGATCACGCTGGGTTTGTTTTCAGCGCTGCAGCTTGATTTCGATTTGCCGGTGCTTGCCGCACTGTTGGCAGTGATCGGTTATTCGCTAAACGACTCCATCGTGGTATTTGATCGTATTCGCGAGAATTTTCGTAAAATGCGCAAAGGCTCATCGACCGACGTGGTCAATCGTTCGTTGAACCAGACCTTGTCGCGTACTGTGATCACTTCCGCGACCACGTTGTTGGTGTTGGCTGCGTTGTTTTTTTTGGGTGGTGAGATTATCCATGGGTTTGCATTGGCATTACTGTTTGGTGTGGTGATCGGAACCTATTCATCAATTTATATTGCCAGCAGCACCCTGTTGGCCATGGGTATCAGCAAAGCCGATCTGGCTCAGATCAAGAAAGAAGGCGAAGGCGTCTCCGGGACTGGCGGGGATCAGGTCTAGTTTCCCGCTGAGTCTGTCTCTTAGTTGTTGAATTAGCAGATAATCATCCTAAAGCGCAAGGTGTGCACTGGCCTTGCCAGCCATTTGGCCACGCTGCGCGCCGATCGGTATATACTAGACCGACTATCCACACAGTTAACTGTGCGGGGGCAACGGATTTGTGCGAGTACAGACACGCTGTTAGCTCCTGTCTCGCAGGGGCTATTTTACTCGGCATCGCGGGTGTGGCGATGGGTAGCGGTGCGGATGAAAATCAGCCACCGCCCAGCCCGGAATTTATCGAAGGCGCCACGATTCTGGATGCCAGCTCGGTTATTGAAACCGCGGCAGTCCTCGAAGAGCTGGTCGTGATCGATGCGCGTATCCGCGGTGATCGGGGACATGGCTATATTGATGGCTCGATCAGTCTGCCGGACAAGGAGACCGACTGTGCGTCACTGGCTCCCCTGATCCCCTACAAAAACCATCCTGTTTTGTTCTATTGCAATGGCCCCAAATGTGGTCGTAGCGCGCGTTCGAGCCAGATCGCTCTGGCTTGCGGTTATACCCGGATATTCTGGTTTCGGGGTGGCATAGAAGAATGGATGAATGAAGGTTTTCCCTTGGTTCACTAGCCAGGGTTTTAACCATCAGCTCATGAGTAAACCTCTATCCAGTCGCCACCCGCTTCGCGCCAGTCTGGGTGCAACCATATTAGTGATGGGTGTGTTCAGCATCCTGATGGTGTTTGTTGCCGGTGAGGTCTACCGCGGACTCATTGTGGACAATCGACAGGCTGCAATCGTTGATCGTGTTGAGATTGAATCTTCGCGAGTCATTGGCCAGCTAAAGCGAAATGCGGAGCAGTTAGGCCTGACGGTGCAGGGCGGCAAGGAGTTTCGGCGGGTGTTCAAGGCGCTGGACGTGGGCGCTTTGCGCAATAGCCTGAAGGATCACTTCTACCAGTACTTTGTCACCGCGGAGGTACTGAGGCTGGTCGAACTGAGTGTGTTCGACAAGAACATGAATCCTGTGGTGTCCGCTGCGGGGCGCGGTGGGCAACCGGTGGCTGATGGATTTTGTGCCCAGACGATGGCGCGCGTAATACAACGCCAGGGAGCCGACCGACTCAAGGTTCATTCCGAACTGTGTTATGACGCCGGCGCACCGTATTTGATGCTTGTCGTTCCTGTTGGGGCTTTTCGCCCCATCGGTTTTCTCCGGGTGATTACGGATCCATCGTTTAATCTGATCTCGATGGAGCAGTCATTGGATATGCCAGTGCGATTGGAGAATTTGTCCGGTCAGATCCTGTATTCATCCGACGCATGGCAGGATTCAGCGCCGGATGAGGCGCTGGTTACCGCCGAGTATTTGCTGCGTACCAGCGACGGTAATCCCGCCATGAAGATTTGGGTGCAGAGGGATATGCGCGCGTTTTTTGATCATCTGGCACAGACACGATTGTGGATTATGGGGATCGTCGCGATTGCTACCCTGTTAACGGTGTTGGCCGCGTTTGGTATTTTGCAAAGAGTAGTATTCAAGCCCCTGCAGCATTTAACCAGTGAGTTGCGCAGGGTCGGTCACTGTTGGGAAGCAGCGCAGCAGTTGGATAGTTCGGCCATAAGCGGACTCGACAATGTCAGCGAGTTTGCGGAGCTGCGAGAGTTATACGAAACCTTGGGCGAAATGGCCCTGACCGATTCCCTTACCAGTTTGCCCAACCGCCTGGCATTTGAGCGTGAGCTCGACGTCGTGTTGACCGATGCGCGGACTCAGAGTGCCCATCATGCGTTGGCGTTTATGGATCTTGATCAGTTCAAGGTGGTTAATGATACCTGTGGACATGCAGCCGGCGATGAGCTGTTGAGGCAACTCGCTGTGGTGATGAACAACGAGATTCGCGGCGCGGATATGTTGGCGCGCTTCGGTGGTGATGAATTCGGCCTATTGTTGCGCAACTGCCACATTGAGCAAGCGTACAAGATTGCCGATCAGATTCGTTCCAGAGTCGAGGAGTTTCGTTTTATATGGGAAGACAAGAGTTTTGCAGTGGGGGTCAGCGTTGGCCTGCTTCCTATTGCGGCATCGGGATTGACCAGTTCAGGACTCTTTAGTCTGGCGGACGCTGCTTGTTATACCGCCAAGGATCAGGGGCGTAATCGTATTCACGTGTTGCGTCCCGAGGATATGAATAATCCGGAAAATACCAATCATATGCAGTGGGTTGCTCGCATTACTCGAGCGATTGATGAGGATGGATTCTGTCTTTTTGCCCAGCCTATTGTGCAAGTCGGTAAACTCGACAGACCGGTCGAGCACTACGAGATGTTGATTCGTATGCGCGCTGAAGATGGTGAGATGATTCCGCCGATGGCGTTTATTCCCGCGGCTGAACGTTACGGCATTATGCCATCGATAGATCGATGGACCGTGCGTGCCGCGACCAACTGGGTGGCTCAGCGTTCGCGAGAGGGCAAGCCACAGTGTATCTGCAGTATTAACCTGTCGGCACTGTCGATTTGTGATCAACGTTTTCTGACCTTCGTGATCAATCTTCTGGATGAGTCAGGTGTTGATCCTCACAATATCTGCTTTGAAATAACCGAAACCGCGGCGATGGCGAACATGGCGCACGCGATTCGTTTTCTATCGGTCCTCAAGAGTATGGGGTGCCGGTTTTCGCTCGACGATTTTGGTATTGGTCTGGCTTCATTCTCTTATTTAAAGCAACTGAAGGTCGATTTTCTCAAAATCGACGGGGTCTTTATTCGTGATGTGGCGACCGATGCGGTGGACTTTGCGATGGTGGAATCAATTAACCATGTGGGTCATGTCCTTGGGGTCAAAACCATTGCCGAGTGTGTATCTGATCAGGAGATCTTGGACAAATTGACAGAAATCGGTGTCGATTACGTGCAGGGAGCCGTGGCGGGGATGCCGGTTTCAGTCGCAGATATTGATGAGAGTGTACCTCGTCCACGGCTGGATGTAATCGAAGGCGGACAGAACCCATCGTAGGGGCGGTTTTCGCTAAGCGAACCCGGGTTCGAAGCGTTTCTGTACGCACTCCAGCAGCAGGGCCTGTACCTTGGGGCCGCCGGCAATCACATTACCTGACTCCAGAAAGGTCTGTTTGCTGCCAAAGTCGGTGACAATACCACCAGCTTCCTGAATCAATAAGGCACCTGCGGCGATATCCCAAGTGCACAGGTTCATTTCCCAAAACCCATCGAGACGGCCAGCGGCCACATAGGCAAGATCCAGTGCCGCCGATCCCGGTCGACGGATACCCGCCGTGGCGAGAATCAGTTCGCGAAAGATGTCCAGATAGGCATCGAGGTGTTCGTGGTTGCGATAAGGAAAGCCCGTGCCCAGCAGCGCACCGGACAAGTCGATCCGCGAACTAACCCGCATACGTCGGTTGTCGAGCCAGGCGCCCGCACCAGCCGATGCGGTAAATAACTCGTCGCCCCATGGGTCGTAGACCACCGCTTGATCGAGCACGCCTTTGTGACGCAGCGCGATCGAAACCGAGAATTGCGGAAACCCATGCAGATAATTGGTGGTGCCATCGAGTGGGTCAATAACCCATTGATACTCGTCGCCGCGGTGGGAGCCGCTTTCTTCGGCGAGAATGGCATGATTGGGATAGGCCTTGCGCAGAGTGTCAATAATCACCGCCTCGGCCATGCGATCGACCTCGGAGACGAAGTCATTCCGGCCCTTATCCGTGATTTTCAGACTATCCAGACGATTAACGTGCTGGATGATGACTTTGCCGGCATCACGAGCGGCGCGAACAGCGATGTTGAGCATGGGGTGCATGGGGAGGGGACAATACAAGGAAACCCCCCGACTTGCCAGCACTTGTGTCATGACCGGCGTGCCAATTACTATGAGACTCTAAGATGAGTTCCAATATCCGCATTGTATTGATCGAAACCAGCCACCCGGGCAACATCGGTGCCGTCGCGCGCGCGATGAAGACGATGTGCCTGGACTCTCTGGTATTGGTATCACCGAAGATTTTCCCCAGTGCCGAGGCGACCGCGCGCGCATCCGGTGCCGATGATCTGCTCGCAAATGCGCAGGTCTGTGATTCGCTGGATGAGGCGCTGCACGGTTGCCATTTGGTGATCGGTGCCAGCGCGCGTGAGGATCGGGCGCTTAGGTGGCCCGTGGTAAAGCCGACTGAGGGCGCTCAACATCTGTGCGCGGAAAGCCTGCGAGGTCCCGTCGCGATGATCTTCGGGCGCGAAAACAGTGGTTTGAGTAACGACGAATTAAGTCGCTGTCACCAATTGATGCACATACCGACCAATCCGGACTTTGCGTCGCTGAATCTGGCCGCCGCGGTGCAGCTGGTGGCCTGGGAGATTCGACAAGTGCAGTTGCAAGGTACGGCCACGGTCGACGATGATGATGCACATGAGCCCGCAACTTCTGACGAAATGGAACGATTCTATGTTCATCTGGAACAGACCATGATCGATATTGGCTTTCTGGATCCGCAAAGCCCACGCTATCTGGTGCCGCGCATGCGCCGATTGTTCAACCGCGCCCGACCCGAACAGACCGAAATTAACATACTCAGAGGTATCCTGACGGCGTCCCAGCGCCATGTGCCGAAAGAGTCGGAGGTTTCCTGACCCATGTTTTCGAGAATCAAAGAGGATATCCGTTGCACCTTCGACCGAGACCCAGCGGCGCGTACGACCTTTGAAGTGATCACCGCTTACCCCGGGTTTCATGGCGTTCTGTTTTATCGTTTTGCACATCGGCTGTGGAACATCGGCTTAAAGTGGCTGGCGCGCATTGTGTCCAATCTGGCGCGGTGGTTTACCGGGATTGAAATTCATCCGGGCGCCCACATTGGCCGTCGTTTTTTTATCGATCACGGCATGGGTGTGGTAATCGGCGAGACCGCAGTGATTGGTGATGACTGCACGCTCTATCATGGGGTAACGCTGGGTGGTACATCATGGAACAAGGGCAAGCGTCACCCGACCTTGGGCAATGGTGTAGTGGTGGGTGCGGGCGCCAAGGTATTGGGCCCGATTTTGATTGGCGATGACGCGCGTATCGGTTCCAATGCGGTGGTGGTGAAAGAGGTACCCGCCGGTGCAACGGTGGTGGGTGTACCCGGCCACATTGTGCAGAAGAAACCAAAATCGACCGAAGAAACCGAGCAGGATCGGCATCGGGCTAAAATGGCCAGCAAGCTCGGCTTTGATTCCTACGGTGCGACCCGGGATGCCCCCGATCCCGTTGCGCAAGCGATTAACCTGATGCTCGATCACATTCACATAATGGATCAACGCATGCAGAAAATGAGCAGTGCGATGGAGGCCATGGGGGCCGAGATCGATGATCCGGTCATGCCGGAGATAGAGGATTGTGAGCTGGATGACGACGATCAGGGCGATCGATAGATCTCAGTTGTACCAGCGCATGCCGAGTGTTGTGTATCCCGGTCGCCTGCCAAACCAAGAATTCCCTACTGTCATACATGGTTATTAGTCTTGAAATGGCGTAAAATAGCACCATTATTGAGTCGTGGTCTCCGCAATGGGAGACGCTCTCCGGAGAATAAGATTATGGCAGTTACATTGACCCAGAGCGCCGCTGAACATGTCGCGCGTATGCTGGAAGGTAAAAAATCCATGGTGGGTTTACGTTTTGGCGTGAAGTCGTCCGGCTGCTCAGGATTCGCGTATATTGTTGATTTCGCAAGTGAAATTGAAGATGACGATGAGGTTTTTGAGGATCACGGTGTCAAGGTGGTGGTCGATAAACAGAGTCTGACCTTCGTCGATGGGACCGAGATTGATTTTACCCGCGATGGCATCAATGAAGGCCTGCGCTTCAATAATCCCAACATGAAGAACGAATGCGGCTGTGGCGAGAGCTTCAACATCTGATATCACCTGAAAATTCAGTCTCTTAAGGTGCAAATAGCGGCCTAAGTGGTTACAATCGACCCGTTACCCTTACCCGATGTGGGCACGTGCCTGTGACGGGTTTTCCGATGCCTGGGTTTGCCCGCATTCCACCTGATCTTTGAGTATTGACGAATACAGAGCATGAACGCGATTCCGGAATCTGTTGACGTCGCGCTGGACAGCCCGGCAAAGACCAACCTGTTGAATTTCGACAAACCTTCGTTGGAGGATTTTTTCACCGAGTTGGGTGAGAAACCCTTTCGTGCGACGCAGGTGTTGAAGTGGCTTTATCATCAGCGCGTCACTGACTTTGAGGCGATGACCAATCTTAGTGCCGCACTCAGACACCAGTTGGTCGATATCGCCGATTTTTGTCTGCCTGAAATAATCACCGAACAACTGTCAGACGATGGCACCATCAAATGGGCCTTGCGTCTGGATGTTGGCAACGACATTGAGATGGTCTTTATCCCCGAAGGAACGCGCGGCACCTTGTGCATTTCGTCGCAAGTGGGTTGTGCGCTGGCGTGTACGTTTTGTTCGACTGCGCGGCAGGGGTTTAACCGAAACTTGTCGACCGCGGAGATTGTCGGTCAGTTGTGGTTGGCGATTGAGCGTATCCCCTTAGGGCGTCGGGTAACTAATATTGTTTTCATGGGCATGGGCGAACCGTTGTTGAATTTTGACAATGTGGTGCGTTCCGCACAGTTAATGAAAGACGATCTTGCGTTTGGACTGGCGCGTAAACGCATTACCATTAGCACCTCGGGTATTGTTCCCGCGATTGATCGTTTGCGTGAGGTCACCGACGTTGCACTGGCGGTGTCGTTACATGCGCCAAACGATGAACTACGCGATGAACTGGTGCCGATCAATAAAAAATATCCGATTCGAGAGTTGCTGGCCGCGTGCAAGCGCTACGCGACGGTGAACCCGGGTGGAAAAATCACGTTTGAATACGTGATGCTGGAGGGTGTCAACGATTCTCCGGAGCTGGCACATGAATTGGTGCGCGTGTTGTCCCATGTGCCATCCAAGGTTAACCTGATCCCGTTTAATTCGTTTCCCAACAGTGGTTATCAAACCTCATCGCAACAAGCCATTGATCGATTTCGGGATATTCTGTCAAAGGCAGGCTTTATGACCGTGACACGCAAGACGCGTGGCGATGATATTGATGCGGCCTGTGGGCAATTGGTCGGCAAGGTGGCGGATCGCAGTCGTCGTTACCGACGTTTCGAAGGGAAACCTCAATGATACGACTCTTTCCACTGATCTTGGTCGTCGGCGCAATGCTGTCGGCGTGTACAGCGCAACCCGTGAGCCAAGGTCCCGGTGCCGATAATGCGGCGGACACCTATGTGCAGTTGGGTGTTTCCTATCTGCGTGAGGGGCGTCTTGAGGCATCGTTGGATCGATTGCAGCGGGCATTGGCGATTAGCCCGAATATGGCGTCGGCCCACGATGCGATTGCGACCCTGTATGAGCATCTGGGGGAGCTGGAAAAGGCGGAAAAACATTTTCGACGCTCCGTAAAGCTGGCCCCCGACACTGCGCGAGGGCATAACAATTACGGCCGCTTTCTCTGTGCCTTGGGCGAAATGGATCCAGCTCAGGAACAATTTTCCGTGGCCTACAATAACCCGCTGTATCAACGTCCATGGGTAGCATTGACGAATGCGGGTGTGTGCGAACTCAAGGCTGGGGATGAGATTGAGGCGGAGCGATTGTTTCGCCGAGCGTTGCAACGTAACCCCATGTTTGCGGCGACTCTGGGGCAGATGCTCGCGTTGACCTTCCAGCAGAAAAGCTATCTCTCGGCGCGGGGTTACCTGCAGCGTTACTGGGAAGTTGCTCCGCGCAGCGCCCAAAGTCTGTGGATTGGTATTCAAACCGAAGAAATCCTCGGTGATGTCGACGCGGTTGCGAGTTATGCACTGCTGCTGAAAGCCAAATTTCCGGATTCTGAACAGGTCATGTTGCTACGGCGGCGAGAGTAGAGTCGATGAATGCGGATCAGCCAGGTGTGAAACGTCGACCTAGCCGTCAGGTGATGGTGGGGTCGGTTGCGGTCGGTGGTGATGCCCCGATTGCGGTGCAGAGTATGACCAACACCGATACCTGCGATGTGAATGCCACCGTTGAGCAGGTCGTTGCATTGGCGCAGGCGGGCGCAGATTTTGTTCGCGTGTCAGTGCCAACGTTGGAAGCCGCCGATGCGTTTCGTAAAATCCGTCAGGCGGTTCCGGTGCCACTGGTTGCCGATATCCATTTTGATTACAAGATCGCGCTGCGGGTGGCGGATGCCGGTGCCGATTGCCTGCGCATTAATCCCGGCAACATTGGCCGTGAGGATCGGGTACGCGCTGTGGTCGAGAGTGCGCGTGACCACGGGATTCCTATTCGTATCGGTGTCAACGCCGGTTCGCTGGAAAAGGATCTGCAAAAGAAGTATGGCGAACCGACCTCGTCGGCGTTGGTAGAGTCCGCCTTTCGTCACATCGATATTCTCGAACGACTGAATTTTCACGACTACAAGATCAGCCTCAAGGCGTCGGACGTGTTAATGACGGTGCCGGCCTATCAAGAGCTGGCAACGCAGACCGATGCGCCGCTGCATTTGGGTATCACTGAGGCCGGTGGTATGCGAGCTGGCAGCGTCAAGTCCGCGATCGGTTTGGGCCTGTTATTGTCGCAAGGCATTGGCGACACCATTCGCGTATCGCTGGCGGCTGATCCCATTCAGGAAATCAAAGTCGGCTTTGATATTTTGAAGAGCCTGCATTTGCGTACGCGTGGGATAAATTTGATCGCGTGTCCGTCGTGTTCTCGACAGAATTTTGATGTAATCAAGGTCGTGAACGAATTGGAAGAACGAACTGAGGATATTTCTGAGCCGATGGATGTTGCCGTGATTGGTTGTGTCGTCAATGGGCCAGGCGAGGCTCGCGAGGCGACTATTGGTCTGACGGGTGGTTGCCCAAACCTGATGTACCGCGGCGGCAAGCCATTGAAGAAGGTGGATAACGAGACACTAGTTGACACGCTCGAGGCAGAGATCCGTGCGAGTATCCGTCACTCGCCGGAGAAACCATGAGCGCCAGGATCCAAGCCATACGCGGGATGCACGACCTTGTGCCCGAGGGGATGGCCTGTTGGCAGCGGTTGGAGTCTGCAGTGCGAGAAATTGTCGATGCCTACGGCTATCAGGAAATTCGCTTCCCGGTATTGGAGAAAACCGAACTGTTCAAGCGTTCCATCGGCGAAGTGACTGATATTGTCGAAAAGGAAATGTATACCTTCGACGACCGCAATGGAGACAGCCTGACACTGCGCCCGGAAGGGACCGCCGGTTGTGTGCGAGCCTGTATTGAAAACGGCCTGCTGCACAATCAGGTGCAAAAACTTTGGTACATGGGTCCGATGTTTCGCCATGAGCGACCGCAAAAGGGACGCTATCGCCAGTTCTACCAGATTGGTATTGAGACCTTCGGTCTGGCCGGGCCGGACATTGATGCCGAGTTGATTTTGATGGCACGACGCCTGTGGCAGCGACTCGGCATATTGGATCAGCTTGAGTTACAGATTAATTCGCTAGGCACCAGTGCTGATCGCAAGACCTACCGCGTGGCATTGGTGGACTATCTGCAACAACATCGCGAGCAGTTGGACGATGACAGTCTGCGCCGCATGGAAACCAATCCAATGCGCGTGCTCGACAGCAAGAATCCCGAGGTGCAGAAGGTGGTCGCGAGCGCGCCGTCGCTGGTGGACTACCTCAATGAGGAAGCGCGGGCAGATTTTGAGGGTCTTAAGTCAACGCTGGAGGCCTGCGGGGTTGCGTACACGATTAACCCGCGCCTGGTACGTGGGTTGGATTATTATTCGAAGACGGTGTTCGAGTGGGTGACGGATCGCCTCGGCGCACAAGGTACGGTGTGTGCCGGTGGACGTTATGACGGTCTGGTCGAACAGTTGGGCGGCAAACCCGTACCGGCGATTGGTTTCGCGATGGGTCTTGAACGACTGGTCGCCTTGCTGGAGGAGGCGGGTGATTGCCCGCAACGGACGCCGGATGTGTATTTGGTATTGGTGGGGGATGTGGCCATCAGCCAGGGTGCATCACTGGCAGAGTCACTCCGTGATGATTTACCCCGGCTTAAGTTGGTACAGCACTGCGGTGCGGGTAGCTTCAAGAGTCAGTTCAAAAAAGCTGATCGCAGTGGTGCCGGTTATGCGTTGATATTGGGTGATGACGAAGTAGAACAGGGCACTATTGGTGTCAAACCCCTGCGTGGGCAGGGCGATCAGGTGACGGTGCCCATTGCGGAACTAGCGCGGCATCTGTCCGACATGATTTCAGACTAACGAATTGGGAGTAAATTGTGGCAATTGATCAGGATGAAGAAGAACAGGTCGAGGCACTGAAAAAGTGGTGGGACGAGAACGGCAAGTCGTTGGTGATCGGGCTGGTTCTGGGTCTGGGTGCGGTCTACGGTTATCGTGAGTATGAGGACAGTCTGTATTTTCAGTCGCAACAGGCGTCCAACGCATTCGAAGAACTACGCCTGCTCAGCGAGAGTGAAGAGGGAAAATACCAAACCGCCGAGATCGTTGCGCGCTCCGAGCAGTTACGAGAACAGCATGCAACCTCTGCCTATGCAGATTTTGCGGGGTTGACTATGGCGCTGGCGCAGATTAACGCCGGAGATGCCGTGGCCGCGCGTGCGACGCTGGAGAGCGTGGTGAGTGTCACCTCGATACCGGAATTGAAACACATGACGCAGTTGCGTTTGGCGCGTTTGTTGCTGGGTGAGGGTGATCTCGATGCGGCAATCGCCTATCTGGATGCGGTGCCTGAGACGTCGTTCACCTCGCTGCGTGCCGAGTTGCTGGGTGATATTCGTCGTCAACAAGGCGATATAGAACAGGCTCGTGTGGCTTATATCACCGCGCTAGCGATGGCAGTCGATAACCAGTACGTGGTGTTGCAGATGAAGCTGGATGATCTCGGTGTGGTCGTCTCCTCGCCGGCGGGAGCAACCGAATAACTCATGATGATGCGTAGGCCATTATTGATCCCGCTGGCGTTGCTTTTGGGTGGATGCTCGTGGTTTGGTGGCGGTTCCGACAACCTCGAACCGCCTGCTGAGCTCACCGATATCGTCAACCCACCACCTGTGCGGGTGCTGTGGAAAACCGGTGTCGGTGATGGCTCCGGTAAGCTCAAAAACGGATTGGTGGCCTCGGTATCAGCGGACCAGGCCTTGGTGGCGGATTACGAAGGCAAGGTGTTCGCACGCGACCGCCATACGGGTCGTGCGCTATGGAAATACGATGCCGATATCGCGCTGTCGGCAGGCCCGGGCGTGGATGCCGAGCTTGCGGTTGTCGCCAGCCATGAAGGCGATGTGATCGCACTTGATCGTGACGCTGGCGCGATGCGTTGGAGTACCAAGGTCAGCAGCGAGGTACTCAGTGATCCGCTGGTTACCTCGGTCGTCATCGTGCGCAGCGTCGATGGCAACGTGACGGCACTGGATCGGAGCAGCGGTGAGCAGTTGTGGCAGTACCGCCATCCCGTCCCGGTGCTGAGCTTGCGCGGTACGGCGTCACCGGTGGTGGTGGATGATGTCGTGTTGATCCCGTTTGCCAGCGGCAAGCTGGTCGCGTTGAATGTCCATACCGGATCGGTTATTTGGGAAAAACGTATCACCATACCGCGGGGACGCTCGGAGCTTGATCGAATCGTCGATCTCGATTCGACGCCGGTGGTGGCCAACGGCGTGATCTATCTGGGTGGCTATCAGGGTAGTGTCAGCGCGGTCGTGGTGAGTTCCGGTGTGGTGCTATGGGAACGGGAGTTATCGACGTTTCAGGGATTGGCGATTGCAGGCCCCCGGCTTTTGGTCACCGATAACCGGGCCGAGGTGTGGGCACTGGACATTAATACCGGCGCAGCTCTGTGGAAGTCCGATGTGTTGCATGGGCGCAGGCTGACCGCACCCGTTGTACACGGCGATTTTGTTGTGGTCGGTGATTTCGAGGGCTACCTTCACTGGCTGTCTCTGGCCGATGGTGAGTTGATTGCCCGTGTGCATATCGACGGAGACGGGTTTGATATTGCCCCGATTGTGGTCGGTGACACGGTTCTGGTTTATAGCAAGGGGGGGAGTCTCGCCGCCCTCGCACCTCCCGGCTTGGCCGCGGCTCCCTAGCGTCGCCGTTGGTCGTTGTCTTATGCTTTCCGTTATCGCCATCGCCGGTCGGCCCAATGTAGGTAAGTCGACCCTGTTCAACCGCCTTACGCGCACTCGAGACGCGTTAGTGGCGAACAAACCGGGTCTCACACGGGATCGCCAGTACGGGATGGCGAACATCGATGATCGCAATTGTTTGATCGTAGATACCGGTGGCTTGAGTGGCGACGAGGCGGGTATTGATGCGTTGATGGCAAAGCAGGCGAGGGCGGCGATCGACGAAGCTGACCTGGTCTTGTTTATGGTCGATGCGAAGGATGGCCTGACCAGTCTGGATGAGGACATTAGCCAGTTTCTGCGTCAGAGTTCGAAGCCGGTGCTGTTGGTCGTCAACAAAATCGATGGCCATGATCCTGCGGTGGTCAGCGCCGAGTTTCATGCGCTGGGTCGAGGCGAGATGATGCCGATTACCGCGTCGCAGGGTGGCGGTATTCGCGACCTTGGCGCACGTATCCTCGAATCACTTCCCGCGCCGATAGCCGAGGACGTTGAAGCCGAGGTCGAGCAAGGTATTCGAGTCGCCTTCGCCGGACGCCCGAACGTTGGCAAGTCGACCATGTTGAATCGTATGCTGGGTGAAGAACGTGTGATCACCTATGATCAGCCCGGCACCACACGAGACAGTATTTTTGTTCCGTTTGAGCGTGATGGTCAGCGTTATACCTTGATCGATACCGCCGGTGTGCGTCGTCGTGGCAAGGTGTTTGAGGCGGTTGAGAAGTTCAGTGTGATCAAAACCCTGCAAGCCATCGAGCAGGCGCATGTGGTTGTCTTTCTGGTTGATGCGCAAGAAGGTATTGTCGATCAGGACGCGACCTTGCTCGGTTTTATTCTCGAGCAGGGACGTTCACTGGTGTTGACCGTGAACAAATGGGATGGCTTGGATTTCGATCATCGGGATTTCGTCAAGCGCGAGCTTGATCGTCGTCTTCCTTATCTTGATTTTGCCAAGCCTCATTACGTCTCCGCGCTGCACGGTTCCGGTATTGGCAATCTGTTTGACGACATCCGTATTGCCCACGCATCCGCGATGCGGGCAATGTCCACCTCAGAATTGAATCGGGTACTCGAACAGGCATTGGATGCGCATCAGCCCCCGCTGCGTCGAGGCCGACGTATCAAGCTGCGTTACGCGCATCAGGGTGGCTACAACCCACCACGGATTGTTATTCACGGAAATCAAACCGAAGGCCTGCCGGAGTCGTATCGCCGCTATCTGGAAAAGGCCTTTCGCAAGGCCTTTGATTTGGTCGGAACACCCGTACGGCTAAGTTTTCGCACCGGCGACAACCCGTTCAAAGGCAAGCCGAACAAGCTTAAGGAAAGAATCGCAGAACAGCGTGGGCGCACACCGAAGAAAACACGTAGTCGATAGAGGGGGCTTGTTCGTGGTCGAGCGATGACCTGGATGCGGGTCCCTTCGCCCTCCGGGGAAGGACAGGATGAGGGGGGTATATTGGGGGTAACGATTTCCCTTAAGCGACGTTCTGAATCAGGTCTTCCAGCGGCATGGGTTTGGCTACCGCATATCCCTGCGCATAATCGATACCGATACGACGCAGTTCATCAACTATGGCGATAGACTCGGCAAACTCAGCGACCGTCTGTAATCCCATCTTATGCGCAACCGTATGCAAGGCTTCCACCATCGCATGATCGGCACTGTCTTCCAGTATGCGGCGAATAAATCGGCCATCAATTTTTAGAATGTCGACCGGCATGGTCTTGAGATAGCCAAATGACGACAAGCCACTGCCAAAATCATCGAGTGCAAACTTGCAGCCCAGTTTCTTCAGGTCACGCATGGCCTCGCATGAGCGAGCCAGATTGGCGATGGCAGCGGTTTCGGTGATTTCAAGGCAGATACGATCTGCGGGTACTTCATACTCCGCCAGCTTGTCGCGGACAAACTGCATGAAGCCGTTGTCTCCCAAGGTAGCACCGGAGACATTGATGGACAGATGGAAGTTGTTCCAGCGTGAGTTGCCGCCGTAGAGTCGCGTACTGGACTCCAGTGCGTGTTCGAATACCCAGCGGTCGATGGCTGGCATCAAGTTATAGCGTTCTGCGGCGGGAATGAACGCACCCGGCGACACGATGATTCCATTTTCATCGAGCATGCGAACCAGAATTTCCCCATGTTCCGGAATGCCGCTCAGATCTTGGCCCAGTCGTTGAAAGGGCTGGAAAAACAGTACAAACCGGTCGTCATCGAGCGCCTCGGTGATCTTGGAAGACCACTGCATTTCAGACTGTCGCTTCGATAGTTCAGAGTCATCGGTGTGAAATACATGAACCCGGTTACGACCGGCATCCTTGGCGGCATAACAGGCGGCATCCGCGAAAGACAGGATTTCGTCAATACTCTGACTTTCATCGCTGACCGACACCATGCCGATACTGACACCAATCGTGAAGGCTTTGCCTTGCCAGCGATAGCGAAACTCTTCTACCTTGGAGCGGATGTTTTCGGCGATTCGTGTCGCGGGTTCTTCCGGGCAATGGGTCAATAGGATGCCAAATTCATCGCCACCGAGACGTGCCAGAGTATCGAGTGCTCGTAATTGGCTCGACAAAATCTCACAGAGTTCTTTGAGTAGTTGATCGCCGGCGATATGGCCACAGGTATCATTGACGATCTTGAACTGGTCGAGATCCAGATAGAGCAATTGATGTTCGGTTTTTTCTGACTGTGCATCGCTCAGCGCGTTACCCAATCGGCGTTCAAACTCTTGGCGATTAACCAGTCCGGTGAGGGCGTCGTGACTGGCCTGGAATGACAGTTTGTTCTGCAATTTGCGTTCAATGGTGACATCACGGAATACCAGTACGGTCCCGATTATGTCGCCGTCACGATCACGGATCGGAGCCGCCGAATTACTGATCGCCAGATTCTCCATACCCGGTCGAACCAGCAGCGCGGCATTGGTCAGGCTAATATTGCGGCCCTCTTTCAGGCACAGATTGGCAGGATCATCGAGTGGCTCACTGGTCACTTCATCAATCATGTGAAACACTTCGGACAAGTCACAGTTTTTGGCTTTCTGGATAGTCCAGCCGGTGAGTTTCTGGGCCAGTTTGTTCATCGAGGTGATGGTTCCGGCGGCACTGGTGGTAATCACCGCATCACCGATCGATTCCAGCGTGACTTCAGCCAGTTCCTTCGACACCTCGAGTTCTATCGTGCGTGCTTCAACCCTGTTTTCCAACGATTCATTGGCGCTCTTGAGTTCGGTCGCAGAGCGGTTGAGTGATGCACGCATGGCATTGAAGGAGCGTGTCAGTTGTCCCAGTTCATTCTCTGCAATGATCGGTAAATCAGTAGTCAGCTTCCCTGACGCAAGCTCCCGGGTCGCGGTTGCCAGCGCGATCAGCGGTCGGCTGATGCTGATCGCATGGCGTCGTGACAGTATCGATGCCGCGCCAACCATTATCACAATCAGAACCAGCATGATCGCGATCGAGAACCGGGTCACCTGATCAATATGCTCGGCGTGATTGTTCAGTTCGGTGTTCTGGGTTTGGCTTAAGGTCTCCAGCAGTGCGGTAACCTCGCGCGAGAGTGGTGTTGTCTGACTCTCTAGCAGGCCGCGCGCACGACTGCCGAGCCTCGAGGAATCTTCGCGCAGTATGCGGACCGACAACAAACGATAGGAGTTAAACATGGCTCGCATTCGATGCGCCTGAACCACTATATCCGGACCATGCCCCAACATCTTTTTGAACATTTTACGGAAGGATATATTTGCCGATCCCAACGAGTTGCGTACGCTTATCTCATTTTCCGAGTCGGGTTCCCGCGCGTAGGTATACATCTGATTGTGTGCGATCAGAAACAGGTTCATAAACCGGGCGAGATCAATCTCAATATCCGACTCAATCAAGCCGGGGTCATCCGCTGCGCTCACCAGAAACTCGGCGGCAGCCATTTCAAACAGTTCGCCGATCGGAATCATATTCTGTCGATAAAAATACAGGGCCGGTAGATCCCCGGGTGTGTTGGCGAGTTGTTCCACCCACCATTGGGATTCGTGGACATCCACCAGTTTTTGGCGAATTTCAGCGAGGTGGCGTGTGGCTTGGGATTCCGGGGCGCGCTCGCTCACTTCCTGTAGCGCAGCAAGTCCGGGATAGATGTCCTCATGCCATGCGGTGTGTCGCTCCGAGACGAACTGCTTGTCCGCGATTGCGACCCAGCCGTTCAGGGCGTTCAGGGAACGATGCACGCCCGACAGAACCTTGGCCGAGGCCTGCGCAGCGGGTCCGGTATCGTGGGCGAGTTGTTGCGTGCTACGACTAATATAGAGTGTGATGCCGAGGGCGACTGCAAGCAAAACCACGCCCACAATCGCGACGGTCATGTGCGAGTGAACCAGACGTGCGGTCAGGGTGGTGGAATGTGTCCAGTCCCAAATGGCCTCGCGAGCCTGATCTGACGTTGTCTTCCAACCGGCGTCCATATCAGCGAACCCCCCGGGCGAGTTTGGGTATGCCCGTTGTTAGTTGCACCAACTGGTCGAGCTGGTTCATCAATATCCCAGTGCGCTGATAGACTTCCGCGGCCGTTTTGGGTCCTGGATCAAAGGCTGGCACGGCGGGTTGCAAGCGATCATTGGATGCGTGCAGATAGCTCAGTTCCGAAACGATCAGCGATGACAGATGGAATACACTGGCGGTAAAGTTCGAGCTGATGTCCAGATCGCTGGCATCGAGATCGAGAACCTGTGTATTACTATTTTGGGCAATCAAGCGAATACGCTCAAAGCACTGGGTGAGCCGTATCTGCATATCCGGGGGCGAGATGGTCAGGTTGGGCGTGTCGGCCTCCGGGATTCGATGCGTACCGGGGTACTGTGACAGTAATTTACTCGCATAGCCGATGGCTAGCGTGACCTGCGAAAAGACATCCCTCGGTTGGTCGGGATGATGCACGATCTGATTCAGAATACTGTTCGCTTCGACCATGAGATTGAATGCGTCACTGAGCGTGCGGTCGGGTTGGGTTATCTCCGCATCCAGCGGCGGTGGTGTGATGCCAAGGGTTTCGCTCACCAGTTCGATGCGGGTGCGAGACAGTTCAATCATTTCCAATACATCCGCTGCCACCACATCGATGCGTTTGGTCTTGGGCGCCAGTTGCCGCGTGTAGGTGATATCAAACGCCAGTTGGTCCGACAGACGATAGAGGGTTTGCGCCTGAAACAGCATTTCACGGGGCTCGGCGTTGTCTACGTGGATTCGCGCCTTGGGCAGTTGCACGGGATTCAGTTGCTCAAGGATGTAGCGCAGATGGTGGGTAGCCATGGCTACCTCGACGTAGACATCCTTTGGCGTGATGTCATCGGTAGCGGCCCATGTGTTGGGTGCCCACAGGCTGGCCAGAACCGACAGCAGCAAACCCAGAAAGGCCGGGCCCGGATGTGGTCTATGGCTCAGAGAGTGTTCTTTTTGTAATGATTTGTTGAAAAAATACTGCACAATCAACCGCTTATATAATTGAGCGTGGTTTCACTTATCTAGCCCCGTACATCGGCCAAAAAGTCCTCAGGCTTTAGTTATATTAGAGATACGCGTACCGCGCAGAATCCTCGAAAACCGGGTGTTAGCGCAGCAGCAGGGCGGGATCAATCCGGGTCTGGTTGAGGTACACGCTCCAGTGCAGGTGGGGGCCGGTGGCGCGGCCGGTCTGGCCGACGCGGCCGAGCATTTGTCCGCTCGACAGGTGGTCTCCGGTGGAGACCAAAACCTTGCTGAGGTGAGCGTAGGAGGAGAGCAAGCCCTGTCCATGATCAAGAAACACGGTGTTGCCCGAAAAGAACAGGTCTCCCGTCAATATCACCACGCCACCGAGGGGCGCGACCACGGGTGATCCCTCAGCGGCCGCTATATCCAGTCCGCTGTGCGGCTTTCTCGCCTGCTCGTTGTAAAACCGCTTGAGGCCGAAGGCACTGCTGCGTCGGCCCTCGACCGGTAATTGTAACTCGAGGTCGGAGAAGGTCGTGTCGCGCCAAATTTTGCGCGCGTGACCGAGGCGTTCACTTTCCTTGCGGATGCGGTCATAGTCACGTTTTTCCGGGTTGACCTTGCGTTTGTCTTTGATCGTAATGTGTTGCTCCGGATAGTCTTTCGCGACGACCTGAAAGCGGCTTTGGACCTCGGCCTGTTGCGGGCGTTTCCATCCTAGATGATGTTCACCGGTGCTCGCATCCAGCGGGACACCAATCAGCGCAGTCCAGCGTCCTTCGTGTTCGGTAATGAGCACCGGGTGTTTGCGGTAATGGGCAGTGGGGCGTGGTTCAGAGGATGCGTTCAGCGTGACAACGGCGATGCCACCGGGAACGGCTTGTGCGTTGGGTAGCCATTGCGCGACGGCAGGTGCCGCGATCAGACTGTATAGTAGCGCTCCGACCATCCAGCGTTTAGTCATCGACGGTTTCCTCGACCCGACACAGCAATGAGCCGTTACCCAGCCGAGTGCGGATACGTTCACCGGTATTGACATCGGTGTGTTGCCTGATCACTTGATGCCGATCATTTTCAACAATGGCATAACCACGCGACAGGGTAGCCAGCGGGCTGACCGCATTGAGCGTGGAACTGATCGCAGCGAGCTGACCACTCTTGCGATCAACGCAAATGCTGAGTGCGCGTTGCATGCGCGCCTTCAGCTCTCCTTGTGATTCCTTCAATACCGCCAGTTTTCGACGCGGAGTCTGCTGCATCAATCGCTGTAGCAAATGTTGGCGACTGAGTTTGGCTTGTGAGAGGGTGGATGCCCAGACCGAGCGCTGACGTTGATCCAGTTCATCAAGGCGCTGCGTCCAGTTCTGAATTTGTTGGCCCGGATGACGATTATGAATACGCTTGCTTAGCCAGCCGAGCGTTTCGCTCTTGCGCTCGATGTGTTGTGTTAGCAGCGCGCTTATCCGGTTTTCGAATGACGAAATCTGCCCGAGCCACTCGGCTTGATCGGGACCCACTAACTCAGCGGCCGCCGACGGTGTTGCCGCGCGTTGATCGGCGACAAGATCGGCGATGGTGAAGTCTGTCTCGTGACCAATGCCGCTGACGACCGGGATTGTGGAGGCATGGATCGCGCGCGCAACGATCTCTTCGTTGAATGCCCACAGATCCTCGAGTGAACCACCCCCGCGAGCGACAATCAGAACCGAACATTCCGCGCGTTGGTTGGCCAGTTCGACGCAAGCGGCGATCTCAGCTGCGGCCCCGGCACCTTGTACCGCAGTGGGATAGATCAATAGTGGCAGACTCGGCGAGCGTCGTTGCAACACGCTGATAATGTCATGCAGTGCGGCACCGCTTGCCGAGGTGATGATGCCCACGCGTTCGGGCACAGGGGGCAGGGGCCGTTTGTGTTTTTCATCAAACAGGCCCTGCGCAGCCAGTGTCTTTTTTAGTTGTTCGAAAGCCAGTTGCAGCGCACCATCGCCAGCCGGCTGCATGTCTTCAATAACCAGTTGAAAATCACCGCGCGCTTCATACAGACTGACACGGGCATGGGCGAGCACTTGCTGGCCATTTTCCGGTGTAAAATCGAGGCGTCGGTTGTTGCCGCGAAACATCGCACAGCGCACTTGGGCGCGCGCGTCTTTCAGACTGAAATAGATGTGCCCGGACGCGGGTCTCGCCAGATTGGATATTTCTCCTTCAACCCAAGCGTAGGGCAAGGTGCCCTCGATCAGTTCCTTGATCTCGGCGTTGAGTGCCGAAATGGAGAAGATGGTTGTGGAGGCAGGAGGGGTTGGCATGGAGCCAACAATAAAAGATTGTTGCGGTCAGGTCTATGCGGCGGATCTTTTCCTGTTGATTTAGCACTGGGATTACGTGCCATTAGATGGGCGTCGCTCTTTCGCATCCCTGCGACCGCGGCGTACCTACATCCTGTAGGCAAAAAAAGGCCGGCAAACGCCGACCTTTCTCTGTCTTAAGCTAAGGCTATTTCAAATAGCTTGGATGGCCGGCATTTTTCTCTGCCATGGCCTGATCGTGGCCCGCATTGCCCTGCCATTCAGCCTTTTTCGCTAGCTTGATGGCACCGGCAAAATCACCGCCTTTGGCTGCGGCATCCGCTTTTTTCAGGAACTTGCCAATGTCGCGCCATTCGCCACCCACGGATTTGGCTTTGGTCTGTGCGGCCTTGGCGGCGGCAACGGCCATGTTATAACCCGCCTGATCGGCCTTGCCACTGCCGGCCGTTGCGCAACCCGCAGACAGCGCAGCAGTCAGAATCAAGGAACCTACGAAAGAAAGTTTTTGCATGTTGGGTATTCTCCTTAAGTATTGGTGTTTTCTTATAATGGGTAGCAGCCCTGAGGCTGGGGGATTGTCCGTCAATACGACGTGCAACGTATGTGTCGAATTTATAGTTATTGGACGCATTGTGTCAAATTTGATTCCAATATTATAGACAGTTTTACCCCAATTGGTCCCCGGTCAGAGGCCGAAATCGACCCGCATCGAGTTATTTTATTGCTTTCAAAGGCTTACCCACCCAAAAATATCACGGTTTGGTAGCTCATTCATGACGAAAATCCGATTAAATGGTTTACCCGAAACCCTCCAAATTCTATAATCGATCGATTCAATTCTGCTTGGAGCAAATCCGCCGTATGAGAATCATTGAGGAAGCCCTCACCTTCGACGATGTTCTGTTAATCCCCGCCCATTCTACGGTGTTGCCACGCGAGGTTGATCTCGTTACCCAGCTCACCACCGATATTCAGCTCAATATCCCGATGCTGTCTGCGGCCATGGATACGGTGACGGAGTCGAGGCTCGCTATTGCCCTGGCTCAGGAAGGTGGCGTTGGCATTATCCACAAGAACATGACCAACGAGGCGCAGGCCAAGGAAGTTCGCCAAGTCAAACGATTTGAAAGCGGTGTGGTGGGCGATCCGATTACGGTGCCGCCCACCATGTCAATTCAAGAGGTGATGGAACTCACTCGTTCCAGCAATATTTCGGGTGTTCCAGTGGTGGATGGCGAGGAACTTGTCGGTATCGTCACCAGTCGTGATTTGCGGTTTGAAAAGCGTTACGACGAGCCGGTTTCCACGGTGATGACACCGAAGGATCGTCTGGTCACGGTACGTGAAGGCGCAGGCAAGAAGGAAGTGATCAGTCTGTTGCAGGAGCACCGTATTGAAAAGGTGTTGGTGGTCGATGATGGGTTTCATCTGCGTGGGATGATCACCGTCAAGGACATCCAGAAGGCCAAAGATAATCCGAACGCCTGCAAGGATGATTTAGGTCGCTTGCGAGTGGGTGCGGCAGTGGGTACCGGCGAAGGCACGGAAGAACGTATCGAGGCATTGGCCGAAGCCGGTGTCGATGTGGTCGTAGTGGACACGGCGCACGGTCATTCTCAAGGTGTGCTTGATCGAGTCAAATGGGTGGCAAAACACTTTCCTGAACTGCAAATGATTGGTGGTAACATCGCGACCGCAGCAGGCGCCAGAGCACTAGTGGATGCAGGCGCACACGCAGTCAAGGTAGGCATTGGCCCGGGCTCAATCTGTACCACACGCATTGTCACCGGTATCGGCGTTCCGCAAATAACGGCGATCGCCAACGTCGCTGACGAACTCAGAAAAAGCGGCATCCCATTGATTGCCGACGGCGGCATTCGCTATTCCGGTGATATAGCCAAGGCACTGGCTGCGGGTGCCTACAGTATTATGGTGGGTAGCCTGCTCGCCGGTACGGAAGAAGCACCGGGTGAGGTTGAGCTTTACCAGGGACGTTCCTACAAGTCATACCGAGGTATGGGCTCAATGGGTGCGATGACCGCGAAGGAAGGTTCCAGTGATCGTTATTTTCAGGACAAGACCTCCGATGCGGAGAAACTCGTGCCTGAGGGTATCGAAGGTCGCGTACCTTACAAGGGTTCCATGTTGACCATCGTGCATCAAATGCTAGGCGGTATCCGCGCCAGCATGGGCTACACCGGTTGTAAAGATATGGCAGAGATGCGCAGCAAGCCAGAATTCGTAAAAGTTTCCGGCGCAGGTATGTCAGAAAGCCATGTGCACGATGTCACCATCACCAAGGAAGCTCCAAACTATCGTCCGCGCAGTTAATGGATCGGTTGGAGGAGAAACCATTTGGTCGTCAGCACCCAAACCCGTGGGACGCCGTGAATACATCCCTGGCCGCTTTACGCCGCCCTTGCATAGGCATGTGCGGCGTAGGCTTGACGGCAGCATCGCTGCTGACGGCCAAATGGCCTTACCTATTTAAATTTTTGTTTCGCAGGATTTTTAATGTCTGATATTCATGCTGATCGCATTCTGATTCTCGATTTCGGGTCCCAGTATACGCAACTGATAGCCCGTCGTGTGCGCGAGGCTGGCATCTACTGTGAGATTCATCCTAACGACATGGCCGTGGATGCGTTGACGTCCTTTTCGGCAAGCGGTGTTATTTTATCGGGTGGTCCGGAAACGGTGTTGGGTGATGATACGTTGAGAGCGCCCGACGAAGTGTTTGGACTGGGCGTTCCAGTATTAGGTATCTGTTACGGCATGCAAACCATGGCGGCGCAACTTGGTGGTGAAGTCGAGGCGTCAGCCAAACGTGAGTTTGGTTATGCCCAAGTTCGTGCACGTGGTCATTCAGCACTGTTGAAAGATATCGAAGACCATACCAGCGACGAGGGTTACGGTCTGCTGGATGTGTGGATGAGTCACGGCGATCGTATTTCTGCGTTGCCCGATGGGTTCACGGTGATCGCCAGTACCGACAGTGCACCACTGGCTGGAATGGCCGATGAGTCGCGTCGCTTCTACGCTTTACAGTTTCACCCCGAGGTCACGCATACGTTGCAAGGTCAGCGTATTCTTGAACGGTTTGTGCACGACATCTGTGGTTGCGGCAGCCTCTGGTCGCCCGGCAGTATTATTGATGACAGCATCGCCAGAATTGGTAAACAAGTAGGTGATGGCAAGGTCTTGTTGGGCCTGTCCGGTGGCGTGGATTCCTCGGTGGTTGCGGCGATGTTGCAGCGCGCGATTGGCGATCGCCTGACCTGTGTGTTTGTCGATAATGGTTTATTGCGCTTGGATGAAGGGGATCAGGTTATGGCCACCTTCGCCGAGCACATGGGCGTCAAGGTGATTCGAGTGGACGCGGAAGATCGTTTTCTGAACGCATTGGCGGGTGAGGCCGATCCTGAGAAAAAGCGCAAAATCATCGGTAATCTTTTTATAAAGATTTTTGAAGAGGAATCGGAAAAACTCACCGGCATCGATTTCCTTGCACAAGGCACTATTTATCCGGATGTGATTGAATCCGCCGCATCCTCCACCGGCAAGGCCAAGGTCATCAAGTCGCACCACAATGTGGGTGGTCTGCCCGAGCACATGACACTCGAATTGGTTGAGCCGCTACGCGAGTTGTTTAAGGATGAAGTGCGCAAGATTGGTGTGGAGTTGGGTTTGCCTCACGACATGGTCTATCGGCACCCATTCCCAGGCCCCGGTCTTGGGGTGCGGATCCTGGGTCAGGTCAAAAAGGAGTACGCCGATTTATTGCGTCAGGCCGATGCGATATTCATGGAGGAATTGCACGCCCACGATCTCTATCACAAGGTCAGTCAGGCCTTCGCCGTGTTTCTGCCCGTACGTTCCGTCGGCGTGATGGGCGACGGTCGGCGCTATGACTACGTGGTCGCGTTAAGAGCAGTGGAAACCATCGACTTCATGACGGCGCGTTGGGCACATCTGCCGTATGACTTTCTGGATCTGATGTCGCGGCGCATTATCAACGAAATCGACGGTATCGCCCGCGTGACCTACGATATCTCCGGCAAGCCACCGGCCACGATTGAGTGGGAATAAGCTGACTGCTTGGTGAACTATGGATGACCACACGTGGATGGCTCGCGCACTCGAACTCGCGGAACAGGCAGGTCGTGAAGGTGAAGTCCCCGTTGGGGCGCTGGTGGTTCAGGACCATGAAATCATTGGTGAGGGTTGGAATTCACCCATAGTTCGCCATGATCCAACCGCGCATGCCGAGGTCTGCGCGCTGCGAGCAGCGGGTGAAACGATTGGCAATTACCGCCTGACCGGCGCAAGTCTGTTCGTTACATTAGAACCCTGTGTGATGTGTCTGGGCGCAATTATTCATGCCCGTATTGCGCGTGTCGTGTTCGCGGCATCCGATCCCAAGCGCGGCGCAGCGGGTGGTGTAATGCGATTGTTGGAGAACTACCCCGCGAATCACTTGCCCGAGGTTTCGGGTGGCTTGATGGCTGCAGAAAGTGGAGATATATTGCGCGAGTTTTTTCGCCAACGTCGATAGAAGATAGAAGTCGGTGTGTTGCTAGAGCGCTGGTGACAGGGCAGGATAGCTGAACTCTGACTCCTCTTCCGGCTCTGCATATTGCTGGACAGTCCAAGTCAAGATGTCGTGATAGCTGCGAATGTTGTCAACATAGCGCACCGATTCGCGCCCTCTGGCATAGCCATACCGGGTTTTCTTGTACCACTTCTTCTGGTTCAACAGAGGCAATGACTTCTTCACGTCCACCCAGAGATCGGGGTTGTTACCGCCAGCTTGGGTGAGTCGGCGGGCATCTTCCAAATGCCCAAAACCAATATTGTAGGCAGCCAGCGCCATCCAGGTTCGATCCGGTTCCTGAATCCGTTGCGGGATCTTGTTTTTAACCCGCGCGAAGTAACGCGCACCGCCATGAATACTTTGAATGGGATCCGTACGTTTCTTGACCCCCATCTGCTTCGCCGTTGCCTGCGTTAGCATCATGATGCCGCGAACCCCCGTGGGCGACACCGCCTTTGGATTCCAGTGTGATTCTTGATATCCGATGGCGGCGAGTAGACGCCAGTCGAGTTCATTCGTTTTCGCGGCTTTCACAAACTCCGGCTGGTACGGAATGAGTCGCGAGAACATATCGCGGCGAAAGGCACGTCGATCAACATAGTTGAACTGCTCCGCATGGCCATAATGGCGCTCAATGAGATGGGCAAGCTCGCCGGAGTCCTGTATGTCTTTGAGAAAGGTTTGTGCGGCGTCATAGAGTGACGTGTCTTTGCCTTTGCGGAAGGCCCAGCCCAACGGTTCCGGGTCAGTGAGATCAAAGGCAACGCGTAGTTCCGGGTAGTAGTTTCTGTGTAGTGCCACCTCGTTGGAATCTGCAACCGTATAGTCAATCAGACGCTCCTTCAATAGAAAGATTAAGTCCTCAATTCCATGGTCGGAATTCTCGGTCCAGCCAAGCGAGGGGAGACCTCTTTTTTTGCGCTGAAGATTTTCAACATGACTGCTACCGGCCACGACTTCGAGTGTGTAGCCCTCAAGATCGGCAAGGGTTTTTGGATGCGGAATTCCCTTGAAGTACAGTAATTGTTGGGTAATCTGCTGATAACTGGTTGTAAACCGCACCCGTTTTTTACGAGCCTCGGTAATGGTCAGTCCTGCGGCCGCAAAATCCGCTTCACCGGCAGAGATGGTGGGGAGGATAGTTTCGAATGAATTCGGGACGATAAACTCGACCTCGACGTCGAGAGACTCGGCAAAACGCGACACCAGATCGTACTCAAATCCGGCTGGCCCCTCGACACCCTCGTAGTAGGTAGTGGGGCTATTGCGGGTCATAATCAGAAGGTTGCCGCGCAGGTGTACCTGATCAAGCAGAGGCAGTTCTCGCGCGCTTTCGCAGCCGCCAAGCAGCAGGACGGTAAGGATCAGGGATAAACGAAGAGGCAAAGTCATCTGTACAAGTGTACCCGTTACCAGGATTTTTCCCTACCCGATGCGGATAGTTTAGAATAGTCCTTTCCGGACATCCGGAATCTGGAGAGGTACCGAAGCGGCCATAACGGCACCGACTCGAAATCGGTTGGGGGCTTTAACGCCCCACAAGGGTTCGAATCCCTTCCTCTCCGCCATTTCAATGACTTACGTCACTGCACTCCTTTCACTGTTGCTTCGTCATTTTCAAAACGTAGCCAGATCGTAGCTATATTTTGCGATGCACCCCTTAAATGGTCGCCTGCAAGGTGTGCATATCGCAATACCATCTTGTAGGTTCGCCATCCACCCAACTCCATCAGCTCTTGCAAACTGGTCCCAGATTGAACGTGCCATGAAGCCCATGTATGTCGAAGATCATGGAAGCGAAAGTTCTCGATTCCTGCTTTCTTCAGTGCCTTCGCCCAAGTATCAGAGTTAATGCCCTTCAAAGCCTTGCCGTGATACGAAAACACATGGGTTTTATGTTTGCCCAATCGTCTGCGAATGACATTAATTGCCGTGGCATTCAGTGGAACCACAAGATCCCGCTTGCCTTTCATTTCATCCGAATAAAACCAAGCTACTTTTCTGGTCATATCAATCTGATCCCAGCGTAACTGTCGGACGTTTTTGGATCGAAGCCCTGTGGCCAGTGCAAAATCCATCATGTCCGCAAGATGCGTGGGTAAGGCTTTCATTAAGGCAACGGCTTCGGTTGGGGTGATCCATCGCACACGCTTGTCAGGCTCTCTACGCATGTTTAGCGTAGGGGCTTTGGTAATCCAGCACCATTCCCGTTCGGCCTTCCTGAGGATTGCACGAACGGTTGCGAGGTATCGATTGATCGTGCCCGCTGCCCTATGGGACTTGTTACGCATGATCTGGTCGATCGACTCCCGGGTGATGCTGTTTAACGACTTCCCTGCAAGATGTTGATGTAACCACCGCAAACGTCCCTTGTCGCCTTCATGGTCGCGTTTGTGGGTTGTTTCTTCCAGATACCGTAGGACTGCTTCATCCCAAAGGTAGTCTGGTTGTTCGCCCAACATGGCTTGTCGCCATAACTGAGCTTTGAGGTGATCGTGGTACTCCTTTGCTAAGGTTCTGTCAGAAGTCCCAGTACTTTCCTGCACCGTTTTTCGGTTTGGGATCGAGATCTTGCACCAGTAATGGGGACTGTCTTTTCGCTTATAGATGGACATGATTCACTCCTTTCATGCACCACCCGTCCATGGGCAGCATACTCGCCTTTTAAATAGTCTTCCAAATGGGGTTGCCAGAAGACCCAATTCTTGCCGGGTTTGTTGCCAGGTATTTGGCCTGACTTTGCTTTTCGCCTGAGGGCTTCGGGGTTCATTTTCAGGAACTTGGCAGCGGTAATAAGGTCAAGGGTCGACATTACGGTGCTGCTGTGACGTCCAGCAGGGTCACAATTGGGCTACAGCCAGACCGGCGTTCACAGGTGATCAACTTTGCCTGTTCCATCACGTCCAACGCGCGGGACTTGGCGTGCCGGTCAACACCAAACAGCCGCAGCACGCCATTGGACAGTGGCAGCGTTGTTGATCGCCGTAAGCCGGCCTGGAACCACAGAACGATGCCCACATGCAGAGCCTTTCCGGGCAGGCTGCCAGCTTGGGCCAGCCAATCCAGAGAAATCGGTCCTTTCACGAACTTCCCTCGGGACTTGTAGCCCGTCCGTTTGCTACCCTTCGAGGTTTTAGGGATGAACGGCTGTTGGCCCAATTTGAAGCGACTCGGGTCCATTATTTTTCAGCGCCCAGGTCAGCGACAGCGCGTTCGAGTTCGG
>DTRM01000072.1:0-7923 GCA_012965975.1 Chromatiaceae bacterium
GTTGTGCAACCACAATCCAGTGTTTCGCTATCCGATACTAAAATACCCTACCAAGGACAGACTCTGCGCATGCCTCGCCACGATATTGTCGTTGCCGGCACGGCCTATTTAATCGACTATGGGAATGGTTGGCAGGTCGATATAGAAGAGCTTGATATAGGCGCGACCCCACTGCAACTCACGCTGGATGGGGCGACGTGGATGGAGTCGATGCGGGCAACCATAAATGGACGGGTGGAGTTTTCGGCGCTCGGCCTGAGGGGCCAAATGTTACTTGATGCCGAATCGGCTGGTTTTGCCCCGGCCCAACTGCAAGCGCGTCGGGTGACCGCCCGGGTCGATTTTTCGATGCGTCCCGATTCCGTCAGTCAGGGTGAGTTTACGATTACCGACCTCGTGCATCCCGATTGGCCAGCGGAGTTGCCTGCGCCAACATTGGTCGGCCACTGGAATATGGCGGAGGCGTTGCAAGCTGAAGGGGTGCTTAGTCTCGCATCCGGACTGGACAGCCAGTGGCGCTTACACGCGGATCTCGACACGGGGGTCAGCCGGCTTGAACTCGGGGCGACGCATGCGGCCAACGAGCTGCTTTATTACGCGCGACCCATACTGCCGTCGGAGTTAGAGGCGTCCGAGTTATACGAGGGGATGGTCACTACCCGTTTCGAGTTGTTGCAGCGGGACAGTGGCACCATCACCACAGCACTCAGTATCGATGCCAAGGGGTTGTCCGGTATTATTGATACCCTAGCGATTTCGGATATGGCAGTGAATCTCACATCAGATGACGTGATGCAGGGGACGTATGACTTGCAACTTGGCGTAAAGGAACTGGTAACGGGGGGTGGCGTCGCGGTTAAGGCCATTGCAGTCGAGTTGGGACTGCAGCCGGATCGTGTCAGCATCAGGCGGGGGCAGATGAGTCTCTTTGATGGCGAGGTGATCGCTGAGCCCGGCGTTGTGCATCTGGATGCCACCGATAATCGTTTGTTGCTCAGGGCCGTTGCGATTGATCTGGCACAGGTACTGGAAACTGTGGGTAGCGAAGGCCTTAGCGTGACCGGACGTCTGCATGCATCGGTCCCGCTCAGTCAAAAAGGTGATGGTGTTGAAGTGAAGGCCGCAACGCTCGAAAGCGTAGGTTCAGGTCGAATTCAATATCGCGCCGATACCGCAAGCCAGGCAGGCATCGATAACATTGCACTGCAAGCCCTGGATAATTTTCACTACGATGTCCTCAATGGCACCGTCGATTATTCAGTCAATGGTGACTATACTCTGCAACTGCGTCTCGAGGGACGCAATCCGGATCTGTACGATGGGTATCCCATCAATTTTAACCTTGGAATTTCCGGAAATCTGCCTGGGCTGATTCGTCAGGGACTTTTTTCGGGTGGCTTGGAGGACGAGTTGATAAAGTTCCAATCGCAGTAGCGCTTTTGACGAACATTGATCTTGCGACTAAGCTGTTCAGGTCCGATTCAGTTTCGGGGTTCTATACTTTTTCATATGGATGCACTTATGCTCAGGTTTCAGGCTCAGACATTGCTCGCCTTGTTGGTAGGTGGCCTCTTGTTGGCTGGATGCTCACCGACCGTTAAGGTCGTGGTCCCTGACAAGCCGATTGAGATTAATCTGAATATCAACATCCAGCACGAGATTCGCGTCAAGGTGGATAAGGAAATCGATGACCTTATCGCAGAAGACAGCGGACTGTTCTAGTTTTATTGGAGACTCATCACCATGTACCCTCGCATATCATTTCGAACCCTGTTGCTAGTGTTGCTTATCCCCGGCTTGCTGATGTTCGGCGCGGTCGGCAACGCGGCCGACCTGAAGGGCGCCAAGAGTGCGGGTTGGCTCGGTGAGCAGCAGGATGGTTATCTAGGATTGGTACGTGACGGTGCGCCGGCCGACATGAAGGCGCTGCGTGCCACGGTCAACAAGAAACGCCGCGCTCGTTATGCGGACATTGCCAAACGCAACGGCATCAGTATTGCCAAAGTGGCGACGTTGACGGCGAAAAAGGCCATCAAGAGTGCGCGGTCAGGGGACTATGTGAAGTCTGCCTCTGGCCAATGGGTCCGAACGAAATAGCTCGGAATTCGTATCGAGTTAAGGGCCTTACGACGCCTAACGTTCTTCTGCCAGAATCGTCTGCGCATGTAACAGTGCATCCATGCGGCGCTTGTACATCTTTCCAGGCTTGAAGTGTGAGGTAATGCCTTGTTTCATCAGGATGTCGCACACTTCTTTGCGGGCCCCGACCAGAAACAACCTGCGACCGGATCGAATCGTATCGACCACGATGTCTTCCAGCGCACGGGTGGCTGAGAAGTCGATCATCGGCACCTCTGTCATGTCCAGAATCATGATTTCATAACCGGCGGTCGATGCGTGTCGGCGTACCATGGCCTTCGCAGACGAGAAGCTCATCGGCCCACTCAGATGGAACATCATGATGCGGCCTTCGCTGGCGTCGAGTATGTCGGCTTCTTGCACCGACAAGTGATTCGCATCGTCCGCATTGGTGTGGGTGCGAATACCGGCCAGTTGTAACTGTGTCATGCGATGCATGAACAAAAAGCTGGCCATCACCATGCCGATGCCAACGGCGAGCAACAGATCGACGACGACCGTGACGACCAGAACTGTCGCCATAATAATAATGCCGGCCGGAGGTGCGGCCTTGATTCGTCTTAAATAATCCCAGTCAATAATGTCGGTGCCGACCTTGATCAGAATACCAGCCAATACGGCTTTCGGGATGTCGCTGGCCAGCGAGCCCGCGCCCAATACGATCGCCAGCAAAATAACAGCGTGCAGCGCACCCGAGATCGGTGTACGGCCGCCTGCGTTGACGTTTACCACGGTACGCATGGTGGCACCCGCGCCGGGTAGGCCACCGAATAGACCTGCAATGGTGTTACCAATGCCCTGTCCAATCAGCTCGCGATCCGATTTGTGCTGGGTGTGGGTCACGTTATCTGCCACTAGCGAGGTCAACAGCGAGTCGATTGCGCCGAGCCCGGCCAGGGTCAGACCGGAGGCAATCATTTCGAGAATCAATGTGGGATCGACCGCAGGGAAATGGAATTCCGGGAACCCGGTGGGGATATCACCGATGATGGGTGTGGTGCCGGGCGTCACGAAAAAGACATAGGCCGCTGTACCTGCGACTAGAGCGATCAACGGCGACGGCACCATGCGATTGATTACCGGCAGGAATTTTGGAATACCATAAACAATAACCAATGCCACCAGTCCGAGCAGAAGTGATGTCTGATCCAAATTGTGGAAAAATTCTGGTACCGCCTGTGCCGCGGCCAGAGGTTTTGATACCGCAGCCTGCCCAAGAAGCGGTCCGAGTTGGAGCAAAATAATAATTACACCAATGCCGCTCATAAATCCGGAAACAACGGGGTGCGGCACCAACTCAATGAACTTGCCGATTTTGAGCAGTCCCATAGCAATCTGAAATAAGCCACCCAGAACGACAACGGTAAAGGCCAACGCCGCGCCTTGCATCGGGTCATCGGGAAACATGCTGGTGTACTGCACAAAGATTGCCGCCATCACCACGGTCATCGGGCCGGTCGGGCCTGATACCTGTGCCGGTGTACCACCGAGAAGGGCGGCAAAAAAGCCAACGAAGATCGCGCCATACATGCCGGCGATTGGCCCCACACCCGACGCCACGCCCATCGCCATCGCCAGCGGTAATGCGACGACCGCAGCGGTCAGGCCACCGTAGATATCACCGCGAATATTGTCGAAATGGAGGCCGTTGACGAGTTGCATGCTGGGATGTCCGGGATTCATGTTAAGTAAACCAGAATATACTAACATACAGGGCAGGGTTTATTCAATATTGGCCCGAGTTTCTGGATTGGCAGCTGTTGTTATGGCGACCGTGTTTTCGTCACCTTGACAGATGCATCGGGCAAGACCGAGCGCTTTGGCGAGATCGCCAGAACGTACCTGCAAGTATCGTCGAAAGAAGCCAGGGTCTGCGCGATCAGTTGATGTCGATGATTCTAATCGGTAACTGATACTCGAACAGCGCGGGTTCCGGGAAGTGGATGTGAACGCGCGCCATGATTTATAGGAAGGACAGGACTTCGCGCTCGATGTCCTGTTTATCGATGACCACATCCTGCGTCACCGGCTTGGTGAACAGCGAGCTAATAAGCCCCGGGATTGCTGTATTCGCGGTTTTGGCAATAGATTTAAGCGCATCAAGATCATGGGTATCGTGTTCCCCGGTCAGCGCATTGGCGATGGTGGGAGAGAACTTGGTCCACTCCGCTGTGGAGTAGGCAATAGATTTCAGCGGTTTGTCGCGACATGTGTCGTGTGCCTTGAAACAGGTCGCCGTATGCGGATCCATCAGGTAACCCTTCTTGAACGCCGCTTGAATGTAGCGTTTGCCTTCCTCATCGTCACAGAAGTCCGCAACAAAAACTGCCTGTAGCTTGGCCAGTTCATCCGCATTGAGTTGATAGCGCTGGTCGTTGTCCAGTTGCCCCATCAATTCGCGCGTGCGTTCTGCGCCATACAAGTCGTACAGAATCCGTTCGATGTTGGATGACTTCAGGATATCCATCGCGGGTGAGGTCGTCGAAATCAATTCACGATCACCCATGTCGTAGACGCCGTCATTGATCAAACTGGTAAGAATATTATTCCGATTCGACGCGATGATAATTTTTTCGACTGGCAGGCCCATCTTTCTCGCATAGTAACCGGCCAGCGCGTTGCCGAAATTGCCGCTGGGCACGTTCAGATAAACCTTCTCTCCCAGCTCAATCGCGCCTTGGCGAACCAGTTCGAGATAGCTGTGGATATGATAGATCTGCTGAAAAATAATGCGCCCGAAATTGACCGAATTTGCGGCCGAAAGGTGGGTGTCTTTTTCGGTCAGTTTCTGTCGAAACCCAGCAGAACCCAGCAAGGTCTTGAGCGCATTCTGCGCGTCATCGAAGTTGCCGTGGATACCGATGACTTTTATATTCGGCGCATCTTCAGTCACCATTTGCAGGCGCTGAACATCCGATGTGCCGCCATCGGGGTACAGACAGGCCACCTTGATATTGGGTCGGTTTTTAAATGTCTCCAGTGTCGCAGGTCCGGTATCACCACTGGTGGCCGCAAGAATCAGATAGTGCTCGTCGCGCTGTTGCGCGAGCTTCGACAGGATCATGCCAAACGGTTGCAGCGCCATGTCCTTAAACGCTCGGGTAGGACCGTGGTACAGCTCGCTGACATACAGATCATCAGTGACTTTGACCACCGGAACCGGGTTGGTCGGATCATCAAAATGGTCGTATAGTTCTATCGCATCCGCAATCGTGTCGGCATCGATGTCCACTTCGAAAGCCGCCAACACGTTACTGGCCAAGGTCTTGTAATTAGAGTCACGATTGGCGATGAAAAAGTCGGTGCCAAGATCGGGCAGGCTCTCTGGTACATAGATTCCGCCAAACGAGCACATCGGACTCAAAATGGCCTCAGAAAAGACTTGTGTAGAAGGCAACTCGCCATCGTTACCGCGTGTTTCAATAAATTTCATCGACTAATCGCATACAAAAACTGATCGGAAGATTATACGCAAAAATCAGATCAATGGCGCGATAGAGGGGATTCAGGAGAACAACCGCATTGAATCCTTTGGTTCGCACCGAGCACGCAGCCGGATAGCGGAACAAGAGAGCGGCTGTTTGAGTGAAGCGAGTTCCACGAACGCCGGAACCAGCTTTAGAAGCAATCCGCCGCTAATTCCGCCCCTACCAGTGCCCCGAGGCCGTCCCAGGACAGGTCTTTGTGGCTCCACGAGCCGCCACGATTCTGGTCATACCATTCTTTGGCGGCGCCGACGGTGATAGCGCTTGAGAAGCCGGTGCCTGCGGCATTACAGTCACTGTGTCGGCCGTCGCGTTGGTCGGCGACGGCGGCCGCGATGATCGCACTGACCATAAAATGCTGGAGTTTGTCGGCACCCCACCAGCGGTCTGATGACGAGGGCAGACTGCTGCATCCACACAGCATGAATATCACCGGGAACATCAGGCATAATCGTCGGTCAGACCAGTTGAATTCGAATTTGCTTATCACGACATTTAGTTGAGGGACTATCTATGCGTTTATTTCAATATCGATCCAAGGTTATCACGGTTGTGCTCGGGCTTGCTCTGCTCATATCAGGTTGTGCGACAACTGATCCCTACACCCGCGAGGAGAAGACCAGCAACGCGGCCAAGGGCGCGGCGATCGGCGCGTTTGCGGGCGCGGTACTGGGTGTGATTACTGGCGACACGTCAAAAGAAAGGCGCAAGCGTGCATTGATCGGCGCGGGTCTGGGTGGTCTTGCGGGGGGTGGCATCGGTTACTACATGGATCAGGAAGAAATGAAACTGCGGCAGCAACTCGAAGGAACCGGGGTGAGCGTCACCCGCGTGAACAACGATCTGATCCTGAATATGCCGGGTAATATCACCTTCCAAACCGGGAACTCGAATCTGAGTACGGGGTTTTATGATGTGCTGTCTTCGGTGGCATTGATTCTGAATGAGTTTGACAAAACCACGATCGATGTCGTTGGACACACCGATAGCCGTGGCTCCGACGCTTATAACCAGGATCTGTCCGAACGTCGTGCGGCCAGTGTTGGTTCGTTTCTGCGCAGTCAGGGGGTCATGTCGAAACGCATCTACACCTATGGCAGTGGTGAATCACAGCCCATCGCGAGTAACGACACGAAGTCGGGGCAGCAACTTAATCGGCGGGTGGAGCTAACGCTGTCACCGATCACGCAATAGACTGAGTGCTACGATGAAACTTTATTATGCTCCGGGTACTTGTGCGCTGGCGGTACATGTCGCGCTGATTTGGGCAGGTGACGACTATCAGGTCGAACAGGTCGTACTCGGTAGTGATGCGTATAAAAAGATTAATCCGATGGGCGCGGTGCCAGCGCTGGTCGATGGTGACAGCGGGGTGATGTTGCAGGCGGATTCATTGCTGAAATACATCAGCAACAAATATCCTGATGCGGCGATGGGGGGTCCCGAGGGGTTGCTCGGTGAGCAGCAGATCGACCAATGGTTGGCGTTTCTGGGTGGAGACTTGCATCCTGCGTTTTGGCCAATCTTTCGTCCGGCACGGATTACGACCCGGGAGGATCAGGAGAGTATCGATGCGGTACAAACGGCGGCGAATAACCGCTTGCATTCGGTATTCGGGATTCTGGATCAGCATCTTGCGGGGCGCGACTACATCGTAGGTGAGCAGCGTTCGATTGTTGATGTTTACGCCTATGTTATGACGCGATGGATGGCGCGTACCCGGCTGATTCTTGCCGATTTTCCGGATTTACTGCGTCATTTTGAGCGGACGGGAAATGATGCCGGCGTGATTCAGGCTGAAAACGAGCAGGGTTTGCGGTAAATCTACCCCCTCTCCCTCAGGGATAAGGTTATTCCCTTTTCAACGAATCAGCACGCCTCTAAACCGTATGCGAGTTGTGCAGGTGATACCCCGACCGCTGTAGCAGCAGGATCGCTTGTTGAAGATTGTCGCGAATGGCGGAATTCGCACCATCAAGGCAACGCGCCAATACCGGAAACGAAACAAACACGGTTTTCCCTTTTAAGCAGGCTGGGATTTGCAGACGCCGTGCGAGATTTAAAATCGGATCTGCGGGTGGTACCCGGCATAGCGGGTGTGCGCCGATGGCGGATGGCTCCGGATGGTGGATGACCGGATTAAATTGAATGCCGCGGAACTGGCGTCGAAGCCTCAGCGGAATCGCTTGGCGTCCTTTGGCCACGGTTTCGACCAATTCGATAATGGCCTGTGTGTTCGATTTGCTTGTTGGTTTGGACAGTAAAAAGGCCATGATCAAGCGTTGCCGGTCACTCAGTC
>DTRM01000072.1:7933-12259 GCA_012965975.1 Chromatiaceae bacterium
ATCCTGAACCGCTTGTCCCCCGAGCATTCGCGCAAAAACTCCTCGGTATAGGTTGCATAGCGCGAGGTGTAGAAGAATAACTCCTGCGCATAGTCGCCGTGCTCCGGGTGGGGGGCAGGGTAGTACTTGCCAGCAATATCGATAAAACTCGGCATTGGTTCGCCTCGAATGATCTCGCTGCCTAGAGTATATGACGAAATGGCTTATCGGGTCAGCGGCCTGCGTTACGGGGTGCCTGACATTTAAAGAATTAAATAATATAAATCAATTATTTACAAGACATATCTCTTGTCAATTCGTCATTGTGAGGAGCGAAGTGACGTGACCATCTCCATGGAAAGGTGTCGTTCGCACTGACGGGGTTGCTATCGTTTCTTGGACTTGCCACGCATGCGCGTGGCCTTTTTCTCGGCCTTAATCTGTCGTTTTTGTTCCACCTCAATCAATTCAGCTTTGACCATGATCGGGGTTTCCAGCGAGATCGGGCCGAGCATGCCCGCGCGCAGTTCCGTCAGGAACAATTTCGATACCTTGTTCAGGTCGACCTGACCGCCGCCGCGCAGGCAACCGCGTTTGCGTCCAATCGCTTCCAGCGCTTCCAGTTCGGTTTTTGGTAACACATCGAGATCATATCGCTCGCCTATGGCGTCAGGAATGGTGGTGAGCAGATAGTCAATTGTGTAAAAGGCGACATCCTCGTATTCCATTGCGGTGTCTTTGATTGCGCCGGTCGCCGCCAGGCGATAACCGCTGTGCCGGTTTTCAATGTTGGGCCACAGTACGCCGGGTGTGTCGAACAGCACGATGCCATCGTCCAACGGGATACGTTGCTGTATCTTGGTGACGGCGGGTTCGTTACCGGTTTTGGCTATGGTGCGACCCGCGAGGGTGTTGATCAGGGTAGATTTTCCGACGTTGGGAATACCCGCAATGATGGCCTTGACCAGCCTGACCTTGCTGCGATGCGGCACCATTTTGTGACACAAATCCGTCAGTTTCTGAATCCGCTCCGGGTGGTTCTGACTCAGAGCGAGGGTCTTTACATTTTGCTCTCGATCAAGCGAGTCTTGCCACAAACGGATGTTGTCAGGGTCAGCCAGATCACTTTTATTGAGCACCTTGATGCAGGGTTTGTCACCGCGAAGTTCGGCCAGCAGGGGATTCTCGCTGCTATGGGGAATCCGCGCATCCAGAATCTCGATAATCAGATCGACTTGCGGCAAGGCTTCCTTGAAGGCCTTGTTGGCCTTGTGCATATGGCCGGGATACCACTGAATTTGCATAACAACGCGTTCTGAGAGCTCGTAAATACCTATTTTACCTCAATTTTAACGGCTCCACGCGTTCCCGGTGAATGACTTAAGGAAGCACCTCCATTAGCCGATATATCCAACAGCGGCGGTATAACACACGAGCGCAGATAACCACCGGAATTCGGGAAAGGACCACTGGCTACGCCATGATGACAAATTGTTTTGCAGGAAAAACGTATCTCGTTGTTGATGACTTCAACGATATGAGATCGATGATCAAGAGCATTCTGAAAACGCTGGGGGTGACGGATATCGTAACCGCCAGTAACGGGCGAGACGCGGTGTCGGCGATTGAAAAAAACCACTTCGACGTGGTGCTGTGTGACTACAATCTCGGGGACGGGCGTAACGGTCAACAGGTGCTGGAAGAAACCCGCGAACGAAACCTGCTGACCAACCACTCGTTGTTCTTGATGATCACCGCCGAGAATACGCGCGACATGGTCATGAGCGCAATTGAATACGAACCCGATACCTATCTGTCGAAACCCTTTACCAAGGATGTACTCAAGGCGCGGGTGGAAAAACTACTGAATTTTAAGTCGTTGTGTAAACCTGTATTCGAGGCAGTGGATGTTGGGAACTATAGCAACGCCGTGAAACTGCTTGACCATATCGGGGATTCGAATCCAAAGAATCGGTCTGCATTGCTGCGGCTTCGAGCGGACCTTTGTTTCCAGAATGGACGTTACGACGAAGCTGAGGCGATTTACGAGCAGGTTCTTGGTGATCGTGCGGTGTCCTGGGCGACTATGGGCTTGGGTAAGCTTTACTTTGCGCAAGGCAAACACAACGACGCAGAGGATATGTTTGATCGGCTGGTCAATGGCAGTACACCCGTGCCATCGGCATACGATTGGTTGGCCCGATGTCAGCGTATGCAAGGTGACTATGAGGAGGCGCTCGAGACACTCGAGGCCGGATTGCAGGTGTCGCCAAACGCGGTACTGCGCCAGCAGCAACACGCCGAGGTTGCGATGTTGCAAGAGAATTACAAGCTCGCCGAGAAGTCCTATGCGAAGCTTGATCGCTTATCCCAAAACTCGATTTATCGTACCCCGTCAATGACTGCGGGATGGGTTGGCGCAATGAGTGCCAATGGCAAGCATGATTCGGCACTGATGACGCTGAAAAAGATGCAACAAGAGTATAAAACCGACCGTGAGGCCAAGTTGTGCGCGTTGGTGGCGACCGCCAGTGTTTACCGCAACAAGGGGGATGACGCGAAAGCCCAGGTAGAGCTGGATTCCGGCACCAAGCTATACGAGAAAATGGCAGCTCGGGTGCCCGGTCATCTCGCACTTGACTATGCCAAATCGCTGGCGGGATCGGGTAATACAGAAGCGGCGGAAGCGGTGATGAAGGTCGTAGTCCAGAATAACCACGACGATCCGGTATTCATGGGTCGAGCGATTGAGGTTTGTCGTGAAGCCGGTATCAGTGAGGATCCGCAGGCGATGATTCAATCGATGTGCAAGGAGATCATCGCGATGAACAATCAGGGAGTTCGCCTGATACGAGATGGCAAGCTAGAGCCAGCCATTGAGTTTTTCCGTAAGGCACAGGAGGCGATGCTAGGCAACAAGGTCATCAATCTTAACGCCGCGCTGGCCATGATAATGCACATGGAAAAGGCAGGCAGTAATACAGAAAACCTGCGAGAAGCGCGTGCGTGTATACAGCAGGTCAAGACCCTCGAGCCGGACAACGAGCGTCTGCCGCAGTTGACGCGTCGGATGCGAAAGCTTTCATAACTCGGTCATAGGTGTCGGAAAATGAATTTCAGTGATATTTTGGCATCATCAATACACGATATAAAAAACTCTCTGAGTATGATTATCAACGCGGCCGAGATGTTGGCGGACGATGATGCGATCAAGGCGACTCACGCGGACAAGGCAAGTGCGTTGGAGCACGAGGCCCGACGGGTCAACAACTGCATGATCCAGCTTTTGTCGCTGTATAAATTTGATAGTGGGCGCCAGTCCATTCGCATCGATGAGTGTAATCTGGATGATTGCTTGCAGGAACTTGTGGCTGAAAACGCACACTCAGCGCAGTCCAATGGGGTGCACATCGAGTGTGAGTGCGACGAGTTTCTAAACGGGTACTTCGATTTGGATCTGGTGCGTGGTGTTCTTAACAGCAGTATCGGTAATGCCGAACGCTACGCCAATAGCCGCGTACGCCTGAGTGGCTCCATCGAAGAGGGTTATACTGTGTTTCGCATCGAAGACGATGGCGATGGTTTTAGTGAGGATATGATCGAGATCAACGATACACTGAATGATGGTGATAGTTTTGCTAGTGCGAGAACCAATCTCGGCTTGTTTTTTGCCAAGCGAGTCGCTGAGAGTCACGAAGCGGGTGAGCGCCGCGGTTATATCCGGCTCAGAAACCAGGTCGGCATGAGCGGAGGGTGTTTCGAGATGTGGTTACCCTGAACAACCAGTCTGGTTTCCGGCGGCCAGCTGCTTGAGGCCATCTTGCGTCATGGGTTTGGGGATAAATAACGCATTGAGTTCTCCAGCCCGCGCTTCAATCTTGCGCTGATTCCAAACCGTTACCAACGCGAGGTTGGCATCAGGCCATGGATGATGCAGCTGTTCGATCATCAGTCGCGCAAGCTTGCTGTCATCGATGATCGGCATAATAGGTTTTGATATACAGATATTCCCCCTCCAAGTAATGCATCGTGCATGGTGTGGGCTTCCGTTGGGATAGGTATAGCTATCTTGCACAGGTATTCAATTGATAGTACTAACTAACTCACAGAGTTGTGAAGTGCGCCACAATTTTGCAAAATCGTCCTAATGTTTTTATCGTTTGGGTGATTGTATGAGTCGAGTGGTGTTCGCGGTTTCGGGATGGTTATCGGTGATTGTTCCGGGATTGCTGGTTGCGGCAACCGGGGTGGGCGCGGGTGATCTGGCGACTGCGAGTTTCGCTGGCAGCTATTTGGGTGTTGCGATTCTGTGGGCGGTGGTGGTCGGTGGTCTGCTTAAGCTGGTTC
>DTRM01000073.1:0-10800 GCA_012965975.1 Chromatiaceae bacterium
CCGCACCACCGTGCAGGCCTTCGTAAAATAGCAAGTCGGTTCTGGTCGGGATGTCCTCCCACGGGGTGAACTCTCCAGGCTGCTGACCATAAGGTTCGGCCTCTTCCTCACTGTGCAGGTAGTAGCGCTTTTGGCCGCCGCCGGTTTCGCCGTAGACGCGGAATAGTTCCTCAATCTTGTCGAAGTGGTTTGCCGCGGGGCCAAAGTGGCTGAAGTGGGCGCCGTCTTCGAGTGCCTTTGACATCATGCCGCGCATCTCGATGCGGTCATAGCGATGGAAGCTGTCGCCTTCAACAACGACCGGGTTGATATTTTGACGCTCAAAAATATGTTCAAACGCGCGTTTTACGGTGGTGGTTCCGGCGCCGGATGAGCCGGTAACCGCAACAACAGGATATTTTGTAGACATGGCTTTCGCCCCCTTAAGCTTTTACAGCCGGCTATTGAATCATTTTTTGTGCGACAGGCCAATGGCCGATGGCTATTGATATTAGCCCAAGATTGGTGTGGGTATAAATCCGGCGCTAAAAGTATTAGAATATTACTACACTCGTGACGAACTCATCCTGCCGCCACCGAGCCACGTCCGGGTACGTACCCAGCATAGAATTTTAAGATCGACATGTTAACGCATGTTAAGGGAAGTTTATGAATTTTACCAACACGTTCGCGCCATTTCTTCGGTGGATTGGTGAGCTGAAAGACCCGAAAATATTGCGTGCGGACGTGGTCGCGGGCATTACCGTGGCGCTGGTATTGGTGCCACAGTCCATGGCGTATGCGCAGTTGGCTGGTTTGCCGCCCTATATTGGTTTGTACGCATCATTTTTGCCCGGCATCGTCGCCGCGTTATTTGGTTCGTCCCGGCAATTGGCGACCGGGCCGGTTGCAGTGGTGTCGTTGATGACGGCCTCTACTCTGGAGCCACTGGCGGCAGGTAACCCCGAAGGCTATCTCGCCTACGCGGTGTTGATGGCGTTGATGGTCGGGGTGTTTCAAATCAGTTTGGGGCTTTTGCGCATGGGCGTGCTGGTGGATTTTCTGTCGCATCCGGTGGTGACCGGCTTTACCAATGCGGCGGCGATCATTATTGGCACCTCGCAGATCGGCAAGTTGTTTGGCGTCAGTGTCGAAAAATCAGAACATACCTACGAAACTGTTTGGAATACGTTAGTCGCCGCATCCCAAGATACACACATGATGACGCTGGTGGTTGGCATTGTTGCATTGGGCATTATGATCGCGATGCGAAAATTTACGCCCAAGGCCCCCAATGTATTGGTGGCGGTGGCGATTACCACGGCGGTTTCCTGGTGGATGAATCTTGAGGCGAAGGGCGTACGGGTTGTCGGTTCCATTCCCGAAGGTTTGCCCGCGCTAGTGATGCCAACGTTTGATGTCGAAACAGCCGTGCAACTGTCGACTGCAGCGATCGCGATCGCGTTGATTGGTTTTATGGAGGCCATCTCGATTGCCAAGGCGATGGCAGCGCAGACCCGTCAACGACTTGATTCAAATCAGGAGTTAGTGGGTCAGGGTCTCGGTAATGTGATGTCTGCACTGAGTGGGGGTTACGCAGTATCCGGGTCTTTTTCGCGTTCAGCGGTGAACATCAGCGCAGGTGCGATTACCGGATTTTCTGCCATCGTAACGGGTATCGTTGTAGCGATTACCCTGCTGTGGTTAACGCCGCTGTTGTACTTTCTGCCGCAGGCAACCTTGGCCGCAGTGATCATCATGGCGGTGATCAATCTGGTCAAGATTAAGCCCATCATGGAATTCTGGAAGGTGCAGCCACATGACGCCTATGTCTCGATCATCACCTTTGCGCTCACCTTGCTGTGGGCGCCACATCTGGACAAGGGTATTTATGTTGGCGTGATTCTGTCACTTGGCATGTATCTATGGCGCACCATGCGACCGCGCATATCCGAGCTTTCGCGTGACAAGGATGGCACCCTGCGCGATGCCAAGGTGCGCGGATTAAAAACCTGCGATCATATCTCCGTGATCCGCTTCGATGGCTCCCTGTATTTTGCCAATGCCGGCTATTTTGAAGATAAGGTTTTACGAAATCTCGCCAAGAAACCTGATCTTGTCTATATGATCATCGACGCGGAAGGCATTAACTCAATCGATGCATCGGGCGAAGAGATGTTGCATGTGCTGGCGCAGCGTTTGCATGCCAGCGGTGTTGAGGTGCTGGTAGCGCGAGCCAAAAAGCAGTTAATGGATATTTTCCGTCGTACTGGTTATGTCGAGCATCTGGGCGAAGATCATTTTTTCCGCTTGCGTAGCCACGCGTTTAACTATGCGTGGAAACATTTGATGGATCGTCATGACCCAGAGACCTGCCCGATCAAGATTCCGGTACCGCTAGACGCCGCTGAGGCGGATGGCGATGCGCGACCGGCGACCGCCGTGAGCTGACACGGTACCCCGTTGCGGGAGCGGCAAACCCGCGCGCGCGACGTAATAATTCACATCCCTTTCAAAATACTTGTAAGTGATTGATCGTAAAGTAGATTAATCATTCTGCATAAGGCCTTGTTGATTAAGGTCTTGCGGACTTTGGCCGATAGATCCCCATACGAAGTAGACGTGCGAATACAGCGCTGGGGGTGTCATGAATTCCAATTCAGAAAATTCTTTTTGGGTTCCATTTTTTGTGGTTGTTCAAATATTGATCGGGCTGCTGTTGATTGCACGCAGCGCCGACGTCTGGGCCGAGCGCTCAGTGTTACCCAAGTGCCTTTATGTATCTTCCTATCATCAGGGTTATCCATGGTCTGATGGGGTTGAACGAGGTCTACGCGAGGAACTGGCAGGGCATTGTGAGTTGCACCAGTTTGATATGGACACCAAGCGTAACAAGAGTACCGAGTTTAAGCGCGCGGCGGCGGCAAAGGTGAAGGTGATTATCGATAAATGGCGCCCCGATGTCGTGATCACCTCGGACGACAATGCCGCCAAGTTTTTGATCAAGCCATTCTACCGGGACGCCAATACCCCATTTGTCTTTGCCGGGGTCAATTGGACGGTCGAGGAGTATGGGTTTCCGTATCGAAATGTGACCGGGATTATTGAGGTTGCGCCGATCCGGCCGCTGTTGGAAAAGGCGGCTAACCTCAGTGGCGGTCAGCGCGGTATCTATTTGGGTGCGGACACGCTAACCGAGAAAAAGAACTATGCGCATACGGTCAGGGCGGGTGAGCGACTGGGCCTGACGATCGACATGCGGTTGGTGGCATCGGCACAAGATTGGATAGCCGCCTATCACGATACCGACGACTATGACTTTGTTGTGGTCGGAAGCAAGTCGGGCATCAACGATTGGGATGAAACCGTGGTCGGTGATGCGATCGCCGGTAAATCTGAGCGGATTACGGTGACAGTACACGACTGGATGATGCCCTATACGATGATGGGCTATACCAAGATTCCCGAGGAGCAGGGCGAGTGGGCGGCCAAGAGCGCCATCGCGATTCTTGGCGGAACTGCCCCCGCCGATATCCCGATCGTGACGAATCGAAAATGGGATATGTGGATAAACGATGGACTGATCGCGGTTGCCGGGATTGAACTTCCGGTCGCGCTTACGCGACGGGCGAAAAAGGCGGAGACTCCCCAAAGCCGATGACACGGCAAGTCTTCAGTTGGACTGAGCGTGCCATAATTGCGACGCTTGGCGTGATATTCGTGGCGCTGATCGTGGGCGCGTTCGCGCTATTTTTGTTCTCGCGGGAACAAGCAGAGTTTGAGCAGGCCGCAGAAAGTTTCCATCAATCGCTGGTTGAAAAAATAGCTGGGGCAAATGCGGTATCAACCGCAATGATGGGTTTCTATCAATCAAGCGACGAGCTTAGCGATAGTGAGCTAACCGCATTTACGCAGACATTGCTCACTAGCTACCCGCATGTATCGTCGATCAGTTTTGGCGAGCGAGTGTCGGGCCAGGCCATTTCCGAGTTCACCGATAGCATGCTGAGCCGAGGTCTCTATGGCTTCAAGGTGCAGCAATATAATCCAGTCAATGGCCGAATCGAGGCCGCATCGCCGAAGCCGGAGTATTTCCCCGTGAGATTTTTGGAGCCGTTTGAGCCATCGAACGCGGCGACCATTGGACTTGACGTGTCGACGATTCCAGGCGTCGCGCGGGCGATACGCCACGCGGTTGAGTCGGGAGAGATGGATACGTCACAAACGCCGACCGGTGTTTGGCAAGGTAGCGAGTATGTCGCTGTGCAGCCGACCTACTATGGTCGCTTCGCACCACTAACTAGTGAACAGCGGAAACGACAAATAAGCGGCATATTTCTGGTTGCGGTGGATCTGGATAGCGTATTTGGGGTGAAGGAATCCGCCGCCTCATTTTCGGTGTCACTGCGAGGCGAGCGGGACTCGGGTAGTAGTATGGGAACGCTGTTTGAATGGCGGGAGTCGAATGCCAGCTCCAGTATTTCTACGTGGCTGCCACGGCTTGAAGCGACCCACCGAGTGCGCTTGGGATCAGAGCTGATGGCCCTGCAGATCGCACGGGCGATGCGCATATCATCGAGTGCCGAGAGTCTGTTGGTCGGGATTACTGGAATGGCTCTGGTGTTGGTGATTGGCGGTGTACGTTCCGTGCGCGCTCGACGCCTTCAGGAAATCGAACGCCAGCAGAGTCGGGAGGAATTGTATCGCGAACGAGAGCGGGCCGAGGTGACTCTGCACTCGATTGGCGACGGGGTCATTACCGTCGATACGGAAGGCGCCGTGTTGTTTATGAATCCGATTGCGGAAGAGTTGACCGGGTGGAAGAACCGCGATGCACACAAGCAGAAAATAGACAACGTGGTGTGCCTAGTTGATGAGCATACCGCGCGTCCACTTGTACACGAAGAATATTGTCACATGTCCGGTGCCGCAGCCGGGAGAAATTTGCTTCTGCGTCGGCCGGATGGTCGTACCATCGCGATAAAAAATACCGCCTCCGCGTTGACCAACAGTTCCGGTCAGGTGATCGGCACGGTCTGTGTGCTGCATGATATTAGTACCGAGCGAGAATTAACCAATGCATTGGCCTATCAGGCCCGCCATGACCCGTTAACCGGGCTGGCCAATCGGCGTGAGTTTGAGCGTCGTCTGCATGCGGCATATGAGGATTCTGAACGTAATCTGGTCAACCACGTTGTCTGCTATATCGATCTTGATCAGTTCAAGCTGGTTAACGACACCTGCGGACATTCGGCGGGTGACCGACTGTTAAAGCAGGTGTCCAAGCTGTTGCAGCTTCAGATACGCAAGCAGGATGTGTTGGCAAGGCTCGGCGGTGATGAGTTCGGTGTGCTGCTGGTTGCGGCGGATATGGAAACGGCGGTGTCAATGGCGGAACGACTGCGAGAGGTGGTAGAGGAGTATCGTCATCACGAAAGCGGCCAGATATTCTCTGTCAGAGCCAGTATCGGTGTGGTCGAGGTTAATTCCCAAAGCGGAAGTATTGGCGAAATTATGAGTGCGGCGGACCTCGCTTGTTATGCGGCCAAGGACGCGGGTCGCAACACAGTGCATGTGTGTACCGAGGGTGACGTTGAAGTGGAGCGTCGGCAAGGTGAAATGAAGTGGTTGCCGAGGATTCAGACCGCGTTGTCGGAAGACCGGTTCCAGCTGTATATGCAGCCTATTATCCCGCTTGGTGATGATGGATATCCGTTGATGCGCGAGTTTCTATTGCGATTGATTGATCTCGATGGCAGCGTTATTGGCCCGGGTCCATTCATCCCGGCTGCGGAGCGTTATGGCTTGATGAAAGACCTTGATCGTTGGGTGATTCACACCGCATTCAAGATTATAGCGCAGCGAGCGGACGCGGCGGATGAGGGTGATACTGAGTCGGTGTATACCATCAATCTGTCTGGTCAGTCGATGAGTGATGCGGGCGCTGCGGCCTATATTAGTGATCAACTGGCAACCTCAGGTGCAAATCCAGCGCAGATCTGCTTTGAGATAACCGAGACAGCAGCGATATCGGATATAAGTGAAGCTGCGGCCTTGATCGATCAGGTTCGTAACGAAGGTTGCAAGTTTGCATTGGACGATTTCGGCTCGGGTCTTTCGTCCTTTGGTTACCTCAAACATTTGCCTGTCGACTTTATCAAAATCGATGGCCAGTTTGTGAAAGATATGGTGGATGATCGTGTTGATCGCGCGATGGTGTGGGCGATTCAGGATGTGGGTGAAGCGTTGGGAATCACCACGATTGCCGAATTTGTTGAGAATGAAGAAACATTAGAGATGCTCAAGCTAATGGGTATTCATTATGCACAGGGCTTTCATATCGCCCGACCCGAACCGGTGTTACTACATGCAAAAGTATCGACAGATTCTGCGTCAGCGCAGCAGTAACGGCACGGACGTCGTCAGTAACAAGATCGATATGAGCATTTTGAACGCCTCGGGACGAATGTCTGCATGCACCCGGCTTCCCAGAAACAGTCCGACTGCGGCGAATGGAAGCAGTAGCGATAGCAGGCTCAAGGTATCGGCTTGATAGAGTCCGGTCGCTGCGAACCCACCAATACGCAGGCCGCCATCAATGACAAACAGGGCTGCGAAGGTGGAACGAAACGCAGTCTTGTCCAAGCCTCTTAACATAAGATAAGTGACATAAAACGGCCCGCCCGTCGCGAACAAGGTGCCGGTCAGTCCGCCGAAAACTCCTGCCGGTGCGGCATACCAGTGTGATCCTGAACGTGATGGTTGCGGCAGTAGCTGATAGATCGAATAGGCGATAATAAAGACGCCGAGACCGCGTAACAGGAAACGGGTATCAACGTCTTGCAACAAGTACAAGGCGATGGCGATCCCGGCGACGCTGAACGGCAGCAGGCGAGCAATCTCATCCCAGTGAATGGATTGCCGTTTATGGATGCCTTGTGCCAGTGATCCAAGAAAATCGAGCGCGATCACCGAGGGTACGACAATCTCAATCGGTAGGCTCAGACATAGCACGGGCACCGCGATGAGCGCGGAGCCGAAGCCGGTAAGGCCGCGCACAAAGTACGCAGAAAGGATCACCGGCGCGGCGAGCGCAAGCTCCAAATAGCCCATCAAAGGGATCCGTTAACCGATGGTCAGCGGGGTATCAGGGGTGGTGAAACTTCGTGCGTACGTCGGTATTTCGAGTAATGGATCGTGTCCACTGTATCTACCCTCCAGGCTTGTTGCCCAGTTATTGTTGTGACATCGCAGTGTATGAACACGGTTGCGATGTTCCAGGGTGGTCCCTAGTTTATTTATTGTATGCGTTAATAATAGACCAATATGCTCAAGGATTGATACCTATGCGATCCAGTCGCAGGCGTTCGCGGTCATCAAACAGGCGCCGGGATGCCAGCCACACGGCGGTGACAGAACCGAAGCCACTGCCAGCGGCGATCAGAAACAGAATCAGGATCTGGTATTTCGCCGCCTCCATTGGCGGGCTTCCGCCAAGGATTTGCCCCGTCATCATACCGGGCAGGCTGACAATACCCGCGGTTGTCATCGCGTTGATGATGGGGATCAATCCGCTGCGCAGGCTGTCACGACGCAAGGTGGTAATGGCATGATGCCAGCGATGACCGAGTGCGAGTTGCGCCTCAATCTCACGATATTGTGTCGCCACACCGTGGGTAAGGCGATCGAGGCTGATGGCGATGCCATTCATGGTGTTGCCCAACAGCATGCCCAATAGCGGAATCAGATATTGTGGTGTGTACCATGGCTCGACCTGAATCATGGTGGTCAGGGCGATCAATGCAATGGAAAAAGACGACACGAACATCGACAGCGTGCCCATACCAAAACCCCACGTACCCCGAAAACGATGCTGTTGTCGTGCCAACACTTCGTATCCGGCAACGCCGAGCATGATAATACTCATCAGGATCATCCAGGCTGGATGCAAGCCATCAAATAAGGTACGAAGTACGAGTCCCAGCAACAGCAATTGCACAGTGGCACGACTGGCGGCGATCAGCAGGGTTGCGGCAATCCCAAGCTTTAATGATCGTGACATTAGTGCCAACAAAACCACCAGTAATGCGGCCAGTGATAAATCGACTGGCGATAGCGGCACGACGTTCATGTAATAAACCGGCCTTGGTGTAGTTGACGGGTTTGTTGGCAGCAGCGCGCGAGTTGATCGCGGTCGTGACTGACCCACAACGCGGTGGCGCCATGGCTGTTTAAATAGGTCGCCACAAGCTTTTCTACACGGTCTCTATTGACCGAATCGAGATTGGCGCTAGGTTCGTCGAGTAATAACACCTGCGGTTGGGTTTGTAAGCCGCGCAGCAGTGCCAGACGTTGGCGTTCCCCACTGGATAGACGATGTACTCGCCAATTCAATACGTCATTGTCGAAACCAAGCGTATTCAGGTCATGCGCGTTTGATGCGGTGAAGTGCTCGCCAACCGTATCTGCCCACCAAAAACTTTCGGATGCGAAGTAGGCAATGTGTTGCCGCCATTGATTGGGTGGGACATCGGAGCAGTCTTGATTGTCCAGTGTTAGTTTGCCACCGTGTTCATCGAGATCCGCGATGGCACGCAGCAACAGACTTTTACCGGCCCCCGATTCGCCATGCAGGCCGGTAGAGCCACCAGCGCCGAGCTGTAAATCAATGGGACCAAAGTGATGGTAGGTGAATCCGGTCAGGGTCAGCAGTGTACTCACACCATGCGCTCATAGATCAGGTCCCATACACCGTGGCCCAACTTGATCCCGCGACGTTCAAACTTGGTTTCCGGGCGACCCCCGCGGCTGTCTGAATAGCAGCCGTTACCCGAGCGGTTGCGAAACAAGGCGCAGGCATCCAATTGCTCCAGCATATTGCTGGCATAATCTTCCCAGTCGGTCGCCATATGCAGCAGGCCATCCGGTTTGAGTACGCGATGCACCTGTTGAATGAAGCTGTCGCGCACAATGCGACGTTTGTGATGACGTTTTTTGGGCCACGGATCAGGAAATAACAGCATGACGCGATCAAAGCTGGCATCGCCAATGTTGTGGGCCATGATCTCCATCGCATCTGCGTTGATGATACGCACGTTTGATACCCGGTGATCTGCAAGCCCATGCAGGAGTTTGCCGACGCCTGGCCGATGAACTTCGATACCCACAAAATCGTCATCCGGGTCTGACTGTGCCATGTGCAACAACGTATCGCCATTACCGAATCCAATCTCGAGCGTGCGCGGCGCATCACGTCCGAACAGCTGCGCGAAATCGAAATGGACATCAGTCGGTGACACGCCGAAGGTAGACCAGTGTTCCGACAGGGCGCGCTCTTGTCCGGGGGTGAGTCGACCTTCGCGGCGCACGAAGCTGCGAATAGGGCGGAACAGTTGTGCTGACATGATGGGTTTAGAAGAAAGTTCCGTCGATGGGTGACGACGCGGATGCGTAACGCTTTTTCGGCATACGTCCAGCAAGAAATGCCTCTCGTCCCGCTTCAATGCCCTTCTTCATCGCCGACGCCATCAGCACGGGGTCGCTGGCAGCGGCAATGGCGGTGTTCATCAGTACGCCGTCACATCCAAGTTCCATCGCAATGGCGGCATCGGATGCGGTGCCAACACCGGCATCAACCAGAATCGGTACCTGTGAATTTTCGATAATGGACAGGATGTTGTACGGGTTGCGAATACCAAGACCGGAACCAATCGGTGCGGCCAGTGGCATCACCGCAATACAGCCAATCTCCTCCAGACGTTTTGCGGTGATCGGATCGTCGTTGCTATACACCATCACATCAAAGCCATCATTAACCAACGTCTTTGCCGCCGACAGGGTGGCGACAATATCGGGAAACAAGGTTTTCTCATCCCCCAGCACCTCAAGCTTGACCAGTGTGTGTCCATCGAGAAGTTCACGGGCGAGGCGGCAGGTACGAACTGCGTCCTCAGCGGTGTAGCAGCCAGCTGTATTGGGCAGCAAGGTATAACGATCGGGCGGAATAACACTGAGCAGATTGGGTTCATCCGGATTCTGGCCGATGTTGGTGCGACGTAAGGCTACGGTGACGATCTCGGCACCGCTGGCCTCGATGGCCTCGCGCGTTTGTTCTAGGTCGCGATATTTGCCCGTGCCAACAAGAAGTCGAGAGCGATAGCGCTTGCCGGCGATAACCAGTTCGTCGTGGTTGGACTCCAATGGTGTGGTGATGACTGAGCTCATAATATAGTGTGTCTGATTCGTGGGTGGATTAGCCGCCGCCGATGGCCCGCACAATTTCGACCTGATCGCCCGGTTGCAAAATATGTGAGCCTAACTCGCTGCGTAGAACGATCTCGCGATTGATCTCGACTGCGATGCGTTGATCCCCTAGCTGTAGCTGGGAGACCAATGCGGCAGCACTGCAACCATTGGATATAGCATGTTTTTCGCCATTAACCACGATTTTCACAGGGATTTTAACTCACGCCAGCTAAACTAATCTAATTCTACACCAGACTTCGCCGTTAACCAGCCAATGAGCGTAATTTCGGGCTTTCGCAGGCCCGGCGGATCCCGACTATGGCCGAATGGTCTAAAGACCTAATCGAACCGACCGCGATGATTGCGGTACCGAGGGTCTTTGAACGCGTATTCGGCCGCATTCAGAATCAGTTGCGCGATAAAAAACCGATAGGGCGACATCTATTCCATTTCGCGGTCGATGTGGGTTGGCAGTGTCGGTGTGGCGATGCCCGGCATGCAGGTCTGCAGTGCAGACAATCAGGAATTGGTCGCGAAGACGCCGACCATGAAGGTGAAGCGCGCCAAGGTATTGAG
>DTRM01000073.1:10823-32712 GCA_012965975.1 Chromatiaceae bacterium
CTGTGCGGAGATAGAGGTGTTATATGGCTCAGAATAGATCGACGTCTTTTGTCTTTTCGGCGATATCAATCACACCCTTGTCCAACAGGTCCTCATAAACATTGACCCGGTTGCGACCGGTGTTTTTACTGAAGTACAACGCCTTGTCTGCCTGATCCATGGTTTCGGAAAAGTAAACATCGTGTTGCAGTTCCGTGATTCCAATGCTGATGGTTTTTTGGCCAACTTGTGGAAACTGATAGTCTTCGACGCGCTTGCGAAATCGATCGAGCACCATGGCGGCCACATCAAGGCTCGTATCATGCAGCACTAGGAGAAATTCCTCGCCGCCATAGCGAAAGATCAAATCATTGTGGCGAAAGGAATCGCGCATTAAGCGCGCGAACAACAGCAATACCTCGTCGCCATATAGATGACCAAAGTTGTCATTCACCTGTTTGAAATGATCGATATCCAGCAACGCCAGGCAGCAGGGCGTTGCATCGCTGGCGCGCCGTTCATGGTCGCTAGGCTCAAAGCGTTTGGCAAAGTTATCCAGCGCCTGACGATTGAGTAATCCGGTGAGTGCATCATGCTCGTTCTGGTCAAGCATGAAGGCCTGATTGCCGAAAATGCGGATCAGCGGTTTAACCAGATCAAAGTGATCCTCGGGTATGGTGTCGCCTTCGCATAGGAGATAGCCCCACGGTGTGCCGCCACGCAGAACCGGGAATATCTTGCGGGATTGGCCGTTGGCCAAGGTCATGAAAGCTATCTCGCCAGACTCCCTGCACGCAGATAGTCCATCGAAATCGCTTTCTGGCAAAAGATTACAGTTTGAGGAAGTTTGGTCATCGGCAACGGTTGTTACCTCGAGTTCATTGTTGGGATTAAGGCGAAACAACGATACCGATTGTTTCGGTAGCAGAGCCTCGAGAACATCGATTAGACCCGATGACAGTGTCTGTTCATCCTCTGCTTGAGTGAGTTGGATGATGGATTCCAACGGACAGGTGGTTTGCACGTGCAATGTTCCCCGGGGTGACTAGTGCCGGTCAGGGCCATTTGCCTCGCCGGTCAGCCTTGTTGCGTTATTATCGGTCAATTATGGCACAAACATTAGATGTTGGTGGTAGGCGGTCACCCGAGCCAAAAACTCATCTCGTGCGGCAGGGTCTGCCAGCATCCCCTCGTCGATAACAGGCAGTTGTGGATGAGCCTTCATGATCTCATCGGAATAGGCACCGACGCCGAGTTGGTTCAGCAAAGCCCCGCTGGGCGCGTGGAGTTTAACTGAACCAATGCCGCAGCTGGGTGATCGGGCCTTGAATATGTAACCACTCAACGAATCTAGTTGCGTGGCCACCTGCTGCCCATACTGCTGTAGCGGCTTGGTCACATCAAGGTTTGGGTCGTGTACCCCGAGCACGCGGATGCCGCCATCGGTCGAGACCAGTTGAATCGGGTCGCGTGGCACGCCAAGGCCAATCGCCACCTCAGGGCAATAGGCTACAAACTCAAAGCGCCCGCGCAGTTCTTCGTTGATGTAGTGGTCGTATCGGTGCCCGCCGTCGAAACGCACGAGTTGCCCAAGCAGGCAGCTACTGATTCCGATCTTGATGGTATCCAAGCGGGCCAAATTCAACCGTCCAAACGAAAAACGCCGAGGTCATTATAACCTCGGCGCCGTCCGTGTTGCTAAGTCAGATCGGGAAATTCTATCTTCCGAATCTACCGCCGCTACCACCGCTACCACCGCCAAACCCAAATGCGGAGAACCCACCAAACCCGCTGGTGTCATCAGGGTTGTCACAGAAGCCGAAGTATCCGCAATCATTACCGTCTGCGGCGGGAGCGCCCGGGCCAACGCCATCAATCGGCTGGATAAACTCCGTTGCAGGCCACATGGGTGTATTGCTGATGTCAGTCATTGAGACACGGCTCCCGTTAAACGTGTCTTTACCTAGCATGTAAACAAACAAGTCTAGGGTTGTCGCTTCCTGACCCAGGAACGGTGCGGTGTAGGGCTGTACGTTCTCAAAGCCGGGATAAGCACACAGTGTATCGGCGTCATCAATTGGTAAGCGCAGACAACCGGCGATAGTGATGCTATCGGTCAAGCCAACCGGGGCGTTGGTGTCGCTGTAAGTCAGTGACTTGATACGCTGGCCATCACCTGCGGCCAAATCAATGGTCATATCAAGGCCTGAGAAACCAAAATTCCAGCCACCCAAGTGATTGAATGCCTCGGATGAGAAGGTTCGTTTCATCGCGTTCTCAATAATGCCGCGAAGATGTTGCCCATTGGTTTCACCTGTTGAAATGCCGTACAGCATAGGGAAGAAACGAAAGGCATCTTCCATCGTGACTTCGCCGGTGGCAAAGGTGGCGTCTTCAAATTCGTAACCTGTACCGGCCACCGCATTTGCCATGCGGAAACCGGGAGTGAAGGCGACATCGGTGCCGGTTTCGCGGCGCAGCGCATCGGTCAACGCGTTATTGAAGGTGCTTTCAAAGGCATTCTTGCGATCAATTATGGTGTCGGTGTGACCGATGACCGTATCCAGAGGCATGTTTAGTGTCTGGATGAAGAACGGTGGGGGTGCGATCAGTGCAACGTCATCTGCAAAGAACTGGGCACGTTCAGCATTGACCAGTGCCAGCATCTCAGGGTCTTCGGCGACGCTGTCATCAACATCAAGTAGTGTCCAGTTGAGCGCGGTGACGGATGAGCCGCGACGTGTTTTGTCGACGGTGATGTCCATGCGGCCCAGATAGCCGTCGTTGCCTGCCTCGACCACCAACGCCCCGCTAGCGGAATTGAGCGGTGTAAAGGTCGCTTCGTGGGTGTGTGCGGCGAAAAACACATCAATGCCGGAATCAACTGCATCGGCGAGATCTTTTGTCTTGTGAATGCCGAGCTCACTCATGACCACGACAATGTCTGCGCCTTGGTCTCTCAAGTCAGCGGCATGTTTGTTGACCAGAGCCGTGTGCTCGGTAATGCCGTGGGCGAATTTAAACCCCTGTGCCAACATGTCGTGCATATCGGCAACGATGTCAGAGGTAAGACCAATGAAGCCGACCTTGATGCCATCAATGTCCATCATGTGCGTTGCGGGCAGAAAATCCTCAGGGAACAACAGATCCAGTATGTCCGCCATGTTGGCGCCAAGGTTGACGTAGTTAGGGCGTTTAATTTCAATATTGGAGGCCATAAAAGGCACGATGACCGTGTCGGTGCCGATGCCGGTAAATTGAGTGGTGTCAATTTGACCGAAACGCGCGCGAAACATGGCGGGTGAGTAATAGTAATCCCAGTTACCGGGGACGCCCACATCAATGCCTAAAGCGTTCAGCGGACCGGCAATCGCGTTACCAATGGTAAAGAAGGCCTCAGCGCCACCATGGAAGGTATCACCGATATTCATCAGCGCGCTGTTGGGGTTGTCGGCGCGAATCTGTTTGACCAGCGTGGCGATGCGAGTGAGTCCGCCGCGGCTGGCAAGGGTTGTTCCGCCGTTGCCATCGGCGACCATATCCAGATGCGGCACCAAGTGCGCGTGGAGGTCATTTAACTCGATCAGGGTGATGGTGGTTGTTTTTGCGAATGCTGCGCTAGGGACTAACAGAGCTGCAGCGACTAGGGTTGTTATAATATTTAACGGTTTCATTCTTGCTTTCCTCAAACTGCCGGGTCAGGTGTCTAACCTCGGTGTAACTGGAGTAACTCAAACTAAACGATGAGCCATTTTTGGTAACGCCTTTGATAATAGAGGCTTATGCCTATATTGACACTGGGCAAGTTACTATTTTTTAAGGAGATTTTTCATGAACGGAAGGTTATATAAACGGCCAACAACCGGCGGAGGTGCATAGACGTTGGTCTATCAATAAATGATCCAGGCCCCCAAGTCGAGCAGATTAAAAAGGGCTTGAGCGTTCATTATCGTTGCGACCAGCACTAAGCCACGTCCACCACTGCGTCGAGTGGTGACACCCACCCATACAGTTCTGTAAACTGTTGGTAGCGCTGAATATTGCGGGTGTAGTTTAATGGTAGAACTGGAGCTTCCCAAGCTTCAAACGTGGGTTCGATTCCCATCACCCGCTCCATACTTTAGCCATTTGTCTAGCAAGGAAACATCTGATGCCTAAGTTGATCAGGATTCTATTGGGAATTGTGGCGGTTGTTGTCGGTGCGATGGCGGCGATACTGCTGTTTGTCGACCCAAATGATTATAAAGATGAAATCATTCAGGAGGTTAACAACGCAACCGGTCGAACCTTGGTGATCAACGGTAGCATGGGTCTGTCGGTATTTCCGTGGGTCGCGCTGGAAGTGAATGATGTCTCCCTCAGCAATGCCGAGGGTTTTGGCGAGCAGGCATTTGTTGCGATTGACCGCGCGGAAGTCCGGGTCAAATTATTGCCCTTGTTGGCCAGCCAGATTGAGGTTGGCACGGTTGTGTTGCATGGCATGAAACTGGATTTGGCGCGCAATGCCCACGGCATCAGCAATTGGGATGATCTTGCCGGTGGAGGCGAGGGCGCGACTGAGTCAACGGGGGGTCCATCACAACCACCTGCGATAGCGGCATTGGTCATCGGCGGGCTTGATGTGCGCGATGCCTCGGTGCGCTGGTCAGATTCAGGGGCAGGCCAGATAATCCAGTTCAGCGAGTTCAACTTGACTACCGATGCGATTACGCTGGATCAAGCGGTGTCGTTTGAACTGGGGGTGAAGCTATCGAGTACGGCGCCGCCGCTGGATGGCATTGTTGGGTTATCGGGTGAGGTTGTTGTCGATGCCAGTCTGCAGGAACTGACGCTGGACGGGTTGGCGTTAGCAGTGAACGGGCTCACGGTGCGATCAAATCTTGAGGTATCGAACTTGACGGCGGGGCCAGTGATCCGTGGTGATGTGAGTATTCCTGATTTCAGTGTCAAGGAGCTACTCAAGTCTCTGGGCCAAGCGGTGCCGGAGACCGCGGATCCCGCGGCGCTGAGCAGAGTTGGGTTACAGGCGACGCTGGCGGCAACCGGCAGCAGTGTTCGTCTGAGTGATCTCATCTTGAAACTGGATGACACAACATTGCAGGGCTATTTAGAGGTGAGTGATTTTGCGACCGCCGCAACCCGCTTCAGCCTCGGTGTGGATGAGATCGATGTCGACCGCTATCTCCCCCCGGCGAGCGAACAACCGCCGGCAGCAAGTCCTGCTGAGGCCGCGGCAGGTGTTGTCCTGTTACCGGTTGAATTGATTCGCGGCTTGCGGATCAACGGTGATCTGGAGATCGGCAAACTCAAGGTCTCCGGTATGCGGGCAGCGGGTGTCAAGGTTGCGGTTGTGGCCAAGGAGGGCTGGGTCAAAATCACCCAATCCATTGACACCCTGTATGGTGGTACCTATAACGCGGAGGTGGTGGTCAACGCGAAAGGAAAAACTCCGGTGCTTAAGTTAAACGAGTCGCTGTCGGGTGTGCAGATTGGCCCGCTATTGATCGATGCGGCGGCTAAAGATGTCATAGAGGGCCTTGCGGATATCAATGCCAACCTGACGGCCAGGGGTAACCAGATAGACGCACTAAAGAAAACACTGGGCGGCACACTGGACTTTACGTTTCGCGATGGTGCGTTGAAAGGCATCAATGTGGCCAAGTTGATTCGCTATGCCGAGGCCCGTCTGGCGGGCAAGCCCGTCGCCATTGTTAGCGAGCCGAATCAGACCGATTTTGCGGAGATGAGTGGCACCGCGAATATCGAGAACGGTGTGCTGACGAACGATGATTTTTTAGCCAAGTCACCGTTGCTTCGTATCAGCGGTAAAGGTACGGCGGATATTGCTAAGGAGACACTTGACTATAACGTCAGAACCAACGTGGTGGGTACCATGACCGGCCAAGATGGCAAGACGCTGGACAAATTACATGGCATTGTTATTCCACTGCGGATTAAAGGGCCCTTTAGCGACCCGTCGGTCAAGGTGGATCTCAAGCAGGCGCTGACCAAGGCGCAGAAGCAGAAGCTGGAAGAGAAAACCGATGAACTCAAGGGCAAGCTGAAACGCAAATTTGGCGACAAGCTGAAAAACCTTTTCTAGTGCAGGAGGATCGTTTCAGCGCACGCGTATTGCAATGGTTTGCGAGCAATGGACGCACGGATCTGCCTTGGCAAGTCAATCCGGACCCCTATCGTGTTTGGGTTTCAGAGATCATGTTGCAGCAGACTCAGGTCGCCACGGTCATTCCATACTATGAGCGGTTTATGCAACGCTACCCCACGCTGGTGACGTTGGCGGATGCCCCGATTGATGCGGTGCTGCACCTCTGGTCGGGACTTGGGTACTATGCGCGCGCACGCAATTTGCACCGCGCCGCGATTGAGATTCGTGGTCAGTATCAGGGTTGCTTCCCGCAGGATTTCGATACGGTCGTGAGTTTGCCGGGTATCGGCCGCTCAACGGCCGGTGCGATTCTTACTTTGGCGCTGGATCAGCGTCATGCAATTCTTGACGGCAATGTGAAGCGCGTGTTGTGTCGCTACCACGCGGTTGCGGGCTGGCCAGGTCAGGCCAGCGTGCACAAAACACTATGGGCATTGGCGGAGTCGCATCTGCCCGACCAGGATTGCAGTGGCTATACGCAGGCGATGATGGATCTCGGCGCGACCCTGTGTACGCGCAGCAAACCCGATTGCCCACGTTGCCCGCTGTCGGACTCATGCGAGGCGGCGGCTATGGGTCGCATGGAGGATTTCCCGGAAAAGAAGCCGAAGAAGGATAAACCCGTACGCGATACGATATTTTTGTTGGTTACTCGCCCCAATGGGGATGTGATGCTACAGAGACGCCCTGCGCAAGGGATCTGGGGTGGCCTGTGGGGTTTCCCCGAACTCAACGCCGATCAGGATCCAGCCAACTGGTGCGTGGAACAATTAGGTAGTTGCGTGGCATCGACGGATATCTGGAATCCACTGCGGCATACCTTCAGCCATTTCCATCTGGATATTACGCCAACGGTGGTGCGTCTTTCATCTGACCCGTGCAGGGTATGTGATGGACGGGATACGTTTTGGGTGAATGCGGAAGAACCGGTAGAGTTAGGGCTTTCTGCCCCCGTGCGGCATTTGCTTGACCAGTTACACGCGCTTAGTTGACCCGTTCGCGCTCGTATTTTTTCAGCAAGATACCTTCATCATCACAGCAGTTTTCGCTGCATTTCTTGATTTCATGCAGGGTGTCGGCATCGCCTTCCAGATAGGCATCGAGTGGCAAATTAGTGGTCGCGCAGTCACACCCCTTGTCATCGTAGACGTAGACGTTTTCCAGCCCCGCAGCGATCGCAACCTCGTGCCCTGCCCACAGTGACTCGCTTGGCGTTGCCGGTACATCCATGAGTTTGTAGGCAGGAAAGAAGCGCGTGATGTGCCAGGGGCTGTCGGTTCCCAGATGGGCGGCAATCCATTCCGCGATTTGTCGGAGTTCTTGGGGGTCATCATTCTTGCCGGGTATTACATTCGTGCGTGTCTCAACATGGATGCCGAGTTGATGAGCCTTCTCGATGCTCGCAAGCACTTGCTCGACCCGGGCCGGTCGACAGATTTCCTGATAGAAGTCATCGCGAAAGCTCTTGATGTCCGAGCACAATACATCAAGATGGGGTGCCATCAGTTCAAGCGCCTCGTCAGTGACAAAGCTGTTGGAGACATACACCGTATACAAGCCCGCCTCATGGGCTTTTTTAGATACGTCGAGTACATACTCGAGCCACACGGCCGGTTCAGAGTAGGTGAATGCGATGCCATCGACCTTGTGCCGCAGTGCGGCCTCGACTAATTTTTCAGGCGATACCCATGCCGACGTTGACTCGCCTCGCGCGAGCTCATCCAGCGCCTCGACTCCCCACGAAATCTCGAGGTTGTGGCAGCCGCCACAACGAAAACTGCAGCCGTAGCTGCCGACCGACATCACCGTAGTACCGGGGCGAAAGTGTTTCACGGGCTTGTCTTCAATGGGACCGATATCAATCGCGGAAAGTATCCCGTACGACAGGTTGTACAGGGTGCCGTTACGGTTGACATGGGCCTGACAAAAGCCCCTTTGACCATGGTGGAGCTGGCAGTGCCACAGACACAGGTTACAGCGAACCTTGTCGCCACTAACTGGTTCTTGTAGTCGGGTTGCGACCAACTGATAGGAAGTTGACTCGGAGTTATCGTTATTCATTACAGACCTCGAAATATATACCGACACCCTATCCGAAGTTGGTGTCGGCCTACAACCCTGAGTAAAATAGGGGGAATCCGTAGAAAACTTGACGCACAGCCCCGGTGCCGCTTAAATACGCCCTTCCTGCCGAATACATGGCCAGATAGCTCAGTCGGTAGAGCAGGGGACTGAAAATCCCCGTGTCGCTGGTTCGATTCCAGCTCTGGCCACCATTATTTCCTGATTTCTGCTTATCCACGATGCAGTAGATCAAGTTCTCAACTATCTTGAGCCACATCCGCGCATAAAAAAACCGGCGCCCATTTCTGGGTGCCGGTCCTATTTCAACGTAATCAGATAATGATTAGATGAGTGGTTCGACAGAAACGTCGAAGGTACCTGCTGTTGGGCCGGTGAATACCTCGACACCGTTGACGTCAAAGTAACGTACAGAGGTGATAGACGGTACACCTACTACGCTGTGCGCGGCCTTCTTGAACGTGACCTGAAAGCGGGCTTCGTAACCTTCCAGACCACCGGTTGGGCTTAGTAGAACGACTTTATAGGTTCTACCGTCTGGATCCAGACTCCACAATGAATTACTTGCTGATCCGGTCAGGATGTTCAGATCTTCCACTTTCAAGCGACACTTGGGTGGTGTCATGCTGGCCCCGATGCTGGATTCAAGGTCCAGTATGATCTCGATTGCGCCATAAGGGCCGGTATCGGTCAAATCAGTAGGTCGGACGAAAATCGTGGTCTTTGCCTCGAGTGCCGTCAGGTCGCCTGGGTCGGTGATATTGGGATCGCTGCCCTTGATGAAGTCCAGCGTTGCGGATGAGCCAGTCCCGGCAATGATCTCAAGGCTGATAGGTGAATCGTTAATATGCGCAACTAGCGGCGCATAAGTAGCGGTTGATGTGATGTTCAAAACGCCCTGTCCGATAGCCAGACCACTTGAGGGAAGGTCCAACGCGAGGATGGTGATCCATGGTTCGTGGAAGCTACTGGCGATCAGCACACTGGTCTGCGAACCATCCCAAGCCCTGCTGGCTGTATCGGGATACAGCTTGAAGATGCCGCGCATATTGGCGGTCAGGTCATGCGAAGCAGAGGCAAAGTCAACAAACTCGACCGTGGTGTTGTTGCGGTTCATGCCGTCGGCAGAACCAACTGCTAAAGCGATGGTATCGCCTTGGCGGGCAACCACCGGAAAGGTATTGACGGCGGTACAGCCCGCAAAAACAGCGCTGACCAATCCGGCGGTCAGAAGCTTCGCAATCCGTGGAAACTGTGTAAGGTATGAGTTCATGTCTGTATCTCCTAACAACTCTGTTTCTAAAGTATAAGGGTTATTATCTAGCAATATCGACTTTCTGTTATGCAAGAAGTAGGCCGACATTGTTTTATTCTTATTATTCATGGAGTTGCGGTTATTCGTATTATCCGAAGTATGTATTGTGTAAAATATTCTGACAGCGCGGGTGTTGTTCGCCCAGTCGGCGACAATCGGAATCCTTTTGTCTCTAGTCTCGAAGGCCCCACCAAATGATAACAATTGGCACCCCCGGTTCCCCCGTTGCAACCCGGATTCTATTGTTGGGCGGTGGCGAACTGGGAAAAGAAGTCGTGATCGAACTACAGCGCCTCGGCGTTGAGGTGATTGTCGTCGACCGCTACGCCAATGCGCCCGCGATGCAGGTCGCCCATCGCAGCCACGTGATATCGATGTTGGACGGCGCGGCGCTACGCGAGGTTATCGAGCAGGAACACCCCGACTATATCGTGCCCGAAATCGAGGCCATTGCCACCGACACGCTGGTCGAACTGGAGGCCGAGGGTTATACCGTTATTCCGACCGCACGGGCCGCGCGTTTGACCATGAATCGCGAGGGGATTCGCCGTCTGGCGGCCGAGGAGCTGGGACTCACGACATCGCCCTATCGATTTGCTCAAGACCGCGCGGAATTCGACGCGGCTGTGGCCGAGGTTGGGTTGCCCTGTGTGGTGAAGCCGATCATGAGCTCATCGGGTAAGGGGCAGAGTACGTTACGCTCAGAGGCCGACGTGAATGATGCGTGGCATTACGCGCAGCAAGGCGGGCGCAGCGGTGCGGGCAAGGTCATCGTGGAGGGCTTCGTCGAATTCGATTATGAGATTACCCAGTTGACGGTTCGTCACTCGGCGGGCACCAGTTTTTGTGCGCCGATTGGTCACGTGCAAGTCGAGGGTGATTACCGACAGTCCTGGCAGCCGCAGGCAATGAGCGCAGAGGCTCTGGAAAAAGCGCAGGCGATTGCGTTGCAGATAACCAACGCACTGGGTGGTCGGGGTATATTTGGTGTCGAGCTGTTTATCAAAGGTAATGAAGTGATATTCAGCGAGGTATCGCCACGCCCCCATGATACTGGCATGGTGACGATGATCTCACAGGACCTGTCACAGTTTGCGTTGCATGCGCGAGCGATTCTCGGGTTACCGATTCCCGCTATTCGTCAGTTCGGTCCATCGGCTTCTAGTGTGGTGTTGGTCGAGGGAGAGTCGTCGCAGGTAAATTTTGGCGGGTTGGAGCAGGCGCTGGCGGCGCCGGATACCCAGCTACGCTTGTTCGGTAAACCGGAGGTGTCGGGTCGCAGGCGGATGGGCGTGGCGTTGGCGCGTGCGGACGATATTGAGTCTGCGATCAAGGCCGCCTGTGCGGTGTCGGCGGCGGTGGAAGTGCAGTTGCTGTAGCGTTGCTCAGCGAGGGATGCAAACGATAGCGTCAGCATTAACAATGGGATAAGCCGTCGTGACAGGCACGGTGTGTATGGGGTGAATTGACTGGTTTTGCTATAGGGTTAACTCGAACAGTTCTTATACGATGTGGATTAGTAGACTAGCATTAGTCGCATGGTTCCTTAAGGTTTGACTGGTAACGCCGACCTAAATTCAATTGAGCGTCTGGAGATAGACCCGATGGACATGATCGAAAAAGCGATGCAGCGCCACAAAGGCGAGTCGCAGACCGTCAAGGCGCCGGAGCACAGGTCGGAAGGTGTGACCATGCACACGCCTGGAAGCTTGCCCGAAGACTTTCCGGCTTCACCTGAACCCAGTCCAGAGCCAGTGCTGGAACAACCCCCGGTTGAGCTGGTTTGCGAGCCTGAGAAAGCCGAGCTTAGGGCGGAGTCTTCATTGTCACACCAAACGCAAGACGAACAGGCCTCGGGTCGTACTCGTGGGTGGTGGGTGCTGTTATTGCCCGTGGTGGTGGCGGTGGTTCTTTGGTCGGTGAACGAGAATGGACCGCCGACTGTTCCTGCACCCGAGATAGCGCCAATCGAGCACGACGTTATGGCGCCGGTGACTGAGGCTGAGACTGAGACAGAGTCACAATCAGAGTTGATTCCAATAAAGAATGTTGAATCGCCACCCATAGCGATCGTTGTGCCCGAACGTATCGATGATGTTGGGATAGCTGTAATTGGAGTAGAGGCCGAAATTGAAGGTGGTTTGACAGAGATGCTGGAGGCGACACCGCTGGAGGCCGAGGTAGACGTGTATGAATCAACTGCGGCAGATGACTTGCGTCGCGATGTTGAGGCTGCCGTAGGATCCTTGCGGGATAATCGTGAGCCCACGCCTGAGCCAAACAAGATGTATCGAGTCAAGGACGGCGACTCTCTATCCGGCATCGCCTATGATGTGTACGGCGACCATCGTTCATTCGACCGGATCTATGACGCCAACCGCAATGTTATTGCTAACCCGGATGAGTTGCTGCCGGGGCAGGAACTCATTATTCCGCAGTGAGGCCCCTCCCTAGGCACATCGACACGTATGGCGCGTGGGGCTAGATTCCGTAGGCTCGGCGCAGCATGGAAATGGGGTGCTCGGGTTCCCGCCCATCGAGGGCGTTACCGATATGGTGACCGGCTATCGCGCAGTCGCTACCAAAACAATCCACTTCTTTTTGTTTTATGCGGTTCGCGACCGGGCGCACAATCTTCATTGATGCCTCATGGCATTCAGTCTTAACCGCGTAAGTCCCATCGTGGCCAGAGCAACGTTCAATCACATCAACAGTTGTATTCGGCACAAGTTCCAATGCATCCCGGGTTCGCAAGCCGATGCGCTGGACACGTTGATGGCAGGCAACATGGTACGACACGTTGCCGAGTGACTGGCTGAAGTCGGTTTTTAGTAGTCCATCCTTGTGCCGCAGCATCAGGTATTCGAATGGGTCGAATATCGCTTGCTGAACCTTGGACACATCCGGGTCGTCAGGAAACATCAGCGGTAATTCTTGGCGAAACATCAACGCGCATGACGGCACCGGGGTGATGATATCCCAGCCCTCATCCACCAGCCGGGCCAGCACGGGTATGTTGGCGTTTTTCGCGGCTTCAACGGCCTTCAGATCGCCGAGTTCAAGTTTGGGCATGCCACAACATTGCTCACGCTCGGCTATGGTGATCGGTATCCCATTGTGTTCGAACACGGCAACCAGATCTTCGCCGATGGCGGGTTCATTGTAGTTGCCATAACAGGTTGTAAACAGCGCGACCTTGCCTGACGTGCGCGCGTTGGTCACGGGGGTCAGTTTGGCCATGCCCCGTTTACCCAAGCGTTTGCGCAAGGTATTGGAATGGTAGTTCGGTAACTTGGCCTGCGGATGTATGCCCATCACGTTATTAAGCAGCTCGCGCATGGGTTTGCTGCGATTAGTCGCATTGACCAAGTTGACGATGATAGGGATACCCGCGAGCTTGCCAACCGCATCGGTATTGGTCAGGATCTTGTCACGTAACTTCACATCACCTTTGCGGAACTTGATCGCCTTGGCGCGAAGCATCAGATGAGGGAAATCCAGATTCCATTCATGCGGCGGGACATAGGGACACTTGGTTAAATAGCACAGGTCGCACATGAAACACTCATCAACGACCTTCCAGTAATTCTTTTTGTCGACGCCATCCACTTCCATGGTGGGAGACTCATCAACCAGATCAAACAAGGTAGGGAAGGCGTTGCACAGATTCACGCAACGGCGACAGCCATGGCAAATGTCATACACCCGTTCCAATTCGTCAAACAACGCGTCTTCGTTGTAGAAGTTTGGATTCTGCCAATCGATGGGATGACGAGTGGGTGCCTCAAGGCCCCCTTCTTTAACGGCTATGCTGTCGTCACCCATAGTGATTTCTCTATCGTACCTTTTTCTGTGTGGTCGAACTTAGTCGTCCAACACGTCCAGCGCCTTCTGAAAACGATTGGCGTGCGAACGCTCCGCTTTTGCCAGCGTTTCAAACCAGTCGGCGATTTCATCAAAATTCTCATCGCGAGCGTCCTTGGCCATGCCCGGATACATATCGGTGTACTCGTGAGTTTCGCCAGCGATTGCGGCCTTAAGGTTGTCGGAGGTTCCACCGATTGGTAACCCGGTGGCGGGATCGCCAACTTCTTCGAGGTACTCGAGGTGGCCATGTGCATGCCCGGTTTCACCCTCGGCAGTCGAACGAAAAACCGCGGCGACATCGTTGTAACCTTCAACGTCGGCCTTGGCGGCAAAATAAAGATAACGTCGGTTTGCCTGTGACTCCCCAGAAAACGCATCTTTTAGTGATTGTTCGGTTTTGCTGTTTTTCAGTTCCATGGTCGCACCCCTGTTTTTAGGTCGATAGTGTAGGTTCATCGAGGCTAACCCGTGAAAGGTAAGCTATGACTAGAACTATCGTGCCTAGTCGGCGATAAATCCAATTAAGAAAATAGATATGTTTGATAGTACTTTCCTATGCCTGCGCTGGCAGGGGTATTATTTAATCACCATAGAGGTGTTTGTTGAGCTACCGTTGCCGAACACTATAGATAGTGTAACCGATCGATTAATAAATAGTTTCCTGGTTGGCTCGATGAGCATCAGATGGCTTCCGCCGGGTTCCAGACGCAGCGTACCCTGCGCGGCCAAATGCAGATGCGGCAAGGCGATCATGCGGGCCATGCCATCTTGGTTGAGGCTCTGATGAATCTCTATGCGCTTGAAATCGGGGCTGGAAACCCGCATCAGACGCAACGGGATATCAGCTTGATTGCGTAGCGTGAGATACCCGGCCATCACCTTGGCGTTGGGCGGGGCTGCGCGTACCCACGCGTTTTCAACCACCACGTTAGCGGGTTCTGCCGCAACGTTGGAGGCGGCCAGCCATAGTGCCGTGCCGAACACTCGAAGTCGTTTCACAGATCGCTGATTTTGCGAAAATCGGTGGCGATTAGCTCGGCATTATGGGGGGCAGAAAATCGCGCCAACCAATGCCCTTGCGGGTTAATCAGCATAATTGCGGAGCTGTGGTCGACCGCGTAATTATTGTCGCGCGACTCGTCTTGCGGCATGAAGTAGACCGCACTTAACGAGTGGGATAGACGGTTAATGTCTTCAATTGCACCGGTCAGACCGATGAAGTCCGGATTAAAGAACGGCACAAATTCCGCCAGTGAGGCGACGCTGTCACGGTCGGGATCAACCGATAGAAAGACCACCTGTAACTTGTCGGCAGCGTCGTGTTCCTGCAGTTTTTTGTAGACGGTATTCAGTGTTGAGAGGGTGGTTGGGCAGATATCAGGGCAATTCGCATAGCCGACAAACACCATAGTCCATTTGCCCACGAGATTCTGATTACTGAAGTCACGCCGATGATGATCCATCAGTGTAAACGGCGCGACGGAGCGCGGTTGCGGAAATACCAAGGCGCTTATGTCATCACTGTGCCCGGTGGTTGGCATCATGGTCTGAGCGGCCCACAGGCCCAAGCCGGCGGACACAACGCCAATAATCAGCATCATTGCAACGACACGAAAATTGTTTTGAGCCACTAATGTCCTCCGCAGTTCCAGCATCAATGGTCGGGAATCGCCTTGACCGAACTCGAATATAAGTCTATTCTTATATTATCTTAGACGCAATAGTTCCCCGTATCCAAGGTTAATCTAATATGAAAGCATCTGTTTTGGTCGTCGCAGTGGGCCTCACCCTGATGGTGACGCAGGTGTTTGCCGGTTATTCGGGCCATCGTAATTGGTTGCGTGACGCCAATCTGGAGTATAAGGATGTGCTGGTTAGCCAAGGCCCTCATGTGTACGGGTGGGGCTATAACTATCGCGCCAACGGTCGACACTCAACCGTTCAGCTAAAGCACGACAAGACGGGGTGGATGTACAACGGCAACTATCGCAGTAGCAGTGATACCGGCACCTATCGTTGGGAAGGATTTAAATCCGCCCGCTAGCGGTGATTGCTTCTGGTTTTCGGGCGCTCCCTGCGCCATTGGTTCGTGTATATTCGGACCATGATCTTCGGCTTTACACAAACGCTTCAGACGCTACTATTCGGTAGCCTGGTTGGAATCGCGGGTGTCATGGCGACGCTGCTTCCGACCGTACTAGAGTGGGACGAGCATCTGGGTTTATCCGCACTGTTTTATCTTCGTGGAGAGATTGATGCCCCGCAAGAGGCATTGGTGGTGGCCATGGATCGCGCGTCGGCCGACGTCTTCGGTTTGCCAGACCGTACCTCCGCTTGGCCGCGCCAACTCCACGCCCAATTGCTTGATGCCCTGACCCGGCACGGTGCCAAGGTGGTGGTGTTTGATATCAACTTTGATGTCGCCAGCGATTCGGAGTCGGATGACCGGTTGGCGCAGGCGCTGACCCGCGCAGGCAACGTGGTGCTGTTTGCGCCGCTGGAAAAGGAGCATCTCGCCGTTGCGGCGGATGGCGCGCAGTTGGAACTGGAATTGCGTCGAATGAGACCACCGATTGAAAAGCTGGCCAGCGCTGCGGCTGCTATCGCCCCCTTTCCATTACCTAAAATTCCAGCACGTGTGGCCCAATTCTGGGTGGTCCACGCCGCCTCTGGCAATCAGCTCACCTTGCCCGCGCGCGCGTGGCAGTTGTTTTTGCAACATCATGAACCTGCGGCGGAACTGGCGGAATCGCACTACCTGAATTTTTATGGATATCCGCAGCGCGTCGATACGGTGTCCTATGCGCAAGTGATGGCGATGTCGCAGGGTGACCCCGCAGCGCTGACTGCGTTGGTGACTGGCAGGGCCGTATTCATTGGTTACTCGGCCGCCTATCAGTTGGATGAACAGGATGGGTTCTATACGGCTTTTTCATCCACTGGCGGTCTCGACCTGAGTGGCGTTGAAATTGCGGCGACGGCATTTCTGAACTTGTTGCACGATACGACGCTGTCTTATCCAGATCGACCCCGGCATCTCATGGGGTTACTGTTGTGGGGAATGTGCCTGTGCCTGATGATGGGCTTCGTGTCGATGCGTCGGGGCATGGTGGGCCTGTTTGTCGTGGCGCTGGCGTATGTGTATGTGGCGTATCGAGCCTTTTCGATCGATGGATACTGGATGCCGATGGTGGTGCCGCTGATGTTGCAGCTACCGCTAGCTCTGTTTGTATCATTGGCCTGGCGCTATACCTTGGTTAAACGCGAACGTGAACGTATACGGCGTGCCTTTGGTCATTACGTGCCCGCCGATGTGGTCAATCAGATTGCAGGGAATTTCGCGGGTGCGCGTGTCGAGGGCGAAAACGTATACGGGGTGTTTCTGAGCAGTGATGCGGATCGCTACACCAGCTTGTCGGAGAAACTACCATCTGATGTTCTTGCCGCATTGATGGGGCGTTACTACGAACGATTGTTTACTCCGATAAGGGCTCGCGACGGGGTGATATCGGATATCGTTGGCGATTCTATGTTGGCTTTCTGGCCTTCTCCCGAGATTCGTGTTGCGGACTATCGGCATGCGTACGAGGCCGCATTGCTGGTGGCCGATGCAGCCGGATTTTCTGATCCGATTACCGATACCATACTGACAACACGGGTTGGCTTGCATGCGGGGCCGATAACAGTGGGGAGTATCGGCGCGCTGGATCATTACGAGTATCGAGCGGTGGGGGATATCGTCAATGTTGCCAGTCGTATTCAGGGTCTGGCCAAAAAACTGGGGGTCTTCGTGGCCGCATCAGAAACCATAGCCCTACAGCTTGAGGACCAGGCGGCGCGTTATTTGGGGCGCTTCAGATTTGCCGGTAAATCAGAGTCGATGAAGATATTTGAGCTACGGGATGCCGATGCGGCGACGAACAACGACCTGTGCGAACGGTACGGTTATGCGATGGGGTTATTTGAGGCCCAAGAGTGGGCTAAGTCCGCCCCGCTGTTTGACCAGTTGTATGACGAATATGGCGACATTTCGTCGCGGTTCTTCTCGGCGCAGTGTGATCTTTTCAAACAGCAACCGCCCGTCGCAGGCTGGGAAGGCGACGTCAGTATCGATAAGTAGCTACTCGGCGGGAGGCCAGTCGCTCAGGTTAGTATGGCAGAGGACCTCTCGCATATTACCGATCAGGGTAAGCAGTTGATTGTTGCGAATGCGGTAAAAAATCCGGTTGGCATCTTTGCGTGACGTGACGATATTATTGTTGCGCAGTTGTTCCAGATGCTGGGATATATTGCTTTGCGACGTACCAATCTTGTCGACAATCTCACGCACCGACAGCTCGTCATCGCCGAGGGTACATACGATGCGCCAGCGTAACGGATGAGCCATGGCCTTTAAAGCGTTAGCGGTCAGGGTAGCGTCTTCGTCTTTTTCGTTCATTATCTCTTCCCGTTCTATTGGGTGAATCTTAATCGTTGGTACACGTTCATGCAATCAATCTTACGGGTCGCGGGTGAAACCGCTCATGTCTTTGGCGATACATAGAATGTTCTGGACCTTGTCATCTTCATCAAGGATGGCGGTGCGGGAGAACAATATCGGGATACGCCGGTCATCATGAGTGATAAAGCGCGCATCGATATTGCTCATCGCCCCAGATCTAATCAGTGCTTCCAGCCAGGCGCCCATAAAGGCTCCGGCCTGCACCTCGTCTTGTTCTTCGAAGATATCGCCAATCGACATCCCCTGCAGAGTTGCTTCATTGTACCCCAGCATACGCAGACTGGCCGGATTGGCGCCCTCGATCTTGCCGTCTGGGCTGAGCACCAGCAGCGCCTCGCCCATGTATTCAATGATATTCTCCAGCCGCTGATTGGCATCCCGTAGTTCGGCGGTTCGTTCTGCAACCTTTTCTTCAAGTACGCGATTGAGCGAGCGCTCTTTCTCAATTAATCGAAAGTAGGTGCTGATTTTATTGATCAGCTGATTGTCGTCGATCGGTTTTAATAGGTAATCGGCAGCGCCTAGCTCGTAGCCCTTGCGCTGAAATTCCTCGGTCTTGAATGCGGCGGTTAGAAATATGATCGGAATGTCCCGGGTCCGTTTGCGTATTTTTAGCATAGACGCCGCTTCGAAGCCGTCCATCTCAGGCATCTGTATATCCAGAACAATCAGGTCGATGCTTGGATCTTTGTAGGCGATCTCAATGGCCTCCGCGCCACCGTGCGCCTCCAAAACCGTGGTATCCATGTGCGTGCGTATCAGGGTTCTCAGCGTGAACAGATTGTTGTTATTGTCATCGACAATCAGCACAGTGAAATCTGGGTGGCGACTCATGTCGTGGGCTCGGTAGTGTGGCTGTTAAAAATATGGGTGATGGCAGCATGCAAGACGTTGGGGTCAACCGGCTTTGTGACAAAATCGGTAGCACCAGCGTCAGTGCATTGTACCTTGTCATCGTCTGATACGCAGGAGGTTAGAGCGATGACAGGTATGTCTTTAAGTTGTTGGTGGGCGCGAATGGCGCGAATGGTTTCTATCCCACTCATGCCCGGCAGCATGATATCCATCAACACCAATTCAATATCGGGTTCCGATGTTAGTGTATCCAGCGCCTCAGCACCATCAGCGGCAGCAAGTATGGTGAGTCCCCAGCCTCTCAGAATGGGGGTTAGAGCGATGAGGTGACGAATATCATCGTCAACGATCAATAGTTTTTGCGCCGAAAAAGATGCGGAGTGAACGGCGTCGTTTATGTTAGGTGCTTCAGGCGTGGTGACCTCGTCCGCGACGGCGTTGACAAAGCTGAGTCGCTCATGGTCTATGCCGTCGGTATCCAGTGTAACCGGTATCACCAGAGAAAAGGTTGAACCCCGTCCTTCGGAGCTTTCCAGTTTGATGCGCCCACCGATCAGCGCGCTGAGTTCGCGGCTTATGGTTAAGCCTAAGCCGGTCCCCCCGAAGCGGCGACTGGTTGAACCATCCGCTTGCTTAAAGGCATCAAATATTAACGAGTGTTTATTTTTTGGTATGCCGATGCCGCTATCACTGACGCTGATGGAAAGCGGCCGACGAGTGCTGTCGTCCTCACGGTTTTCACCGATATGGACGCCAATGGTTCCCTCTTCGGTAAACTTTATCGAGTTGGAAAGAAAGTTTTTGATGATCTGGCTAATCTTTTCACGATCATTGACTATGGCCGTCGTGACTGCATGATCGATGTTTAATGTAATCTCCAGTCCCTTCTCGTCGGCGATTGGTTTTATCAGGGCAATCAGTTCGCCAAGTAGCTTATTGAGATCGATGGTAGATAACTCCACTGTCTCCATGTTGGCCTCGACCTTGGATAAATCAAGGACAGTGTCGATCAATGAGAGCAGGTCTTTGCCCGCATTATGAATGATATCGAGTTGTTCCCTTTCTTCTTGGGACAATCGGTTCTGATCATTGTTGCCGAGAAGTTTTGAAAGTAGAAGAATCGAGTTGAGCGGTGTTCTCAGTTCGTGGCTGACATTGGCGAGAAACTGGGATTTGTATTCGTTGGATTCTTCCAGCGCACGCGCGTGTTCGAGTAACGACGCGCGGTTGTGTTGGTGTTCGCGAGCCAGATTGCTGAGATCCTCCCCCAAAGAACGCAGGTCTTCAGAGCCACCCCATTCGAAGTTTACGGCGCGGTCCTCGTTAATGACCTGACCGATTCCCTGCTTGAGTTCATGGCCAAATTTCTCTACTCGTAGCGCAATTCGACGAGCAACCAACAGTATGATGATAATCAGAACGATCGCGATACCGAGGCTGCGGAACACTAGGGTGTTCCAGAACGCATCAATAGGTGAGGGGTCGACATGGCGTCCCACCCATAACGGGCCGGAACTCTCGGTCACGAACATGGGGGCCCAAATAACCGATTGATTGCCGTCGCCTCGCCACAGGGCCAATGTCTCCTGCGCAAAAATTTTCTTGAGTCCGGGGAAGTCGGCGAACGCAGTGGCTTCATCTTCGCGCGCTTCGCCGTAGTGCACGTACTGGCCGTCGTGCCGAACCCAATAGGTATTGGGATAGGCGCTGGCGAGCCCGCCGACATCAATATTGATCGCCACGGATGCGGACGCTTGTCCTTTAATATGATCCTTCTGATGCAGCGGACTGATCAGCCTCAGCATCATGAAACGCTGGGGGTCGCTGATGCGGACCTCGGGATTAAATGAAATGGGACTAATCAATACCGCGCCCGCCGGCAGCATCCTAGCCTTGTCGAACAGTGCGGTGCTTGGCAAATCTGCGACGCCGTTACCCGCCGCGAAGGCGAGCGTATCTTTGTCGCGCTCAAGCCAGTAAAGGATCCGCCCCTCGGCATTGAGGAACAGGATTTGGGTGATATCCAGAAGGTCACCCAGAATCCAGTTGATCCATTGGGTGTATTGCAGACGTGCCTGCTCGATTTGGTGACCAGAGGTGTCGGTCTCGTTACCCAGCAGGGCGCCAGGTTCGGGCAATTTGGCCAGTAGCCGCACCATTTCGTGGCGCCCCGAGATTTGCTGGTCGAGGTCACGAAAATCCGCGCGCAGGTTCTGCAGGTGTTCTTTCTGGAACAGAAACTCGACCTGCGCGTAAATCAGCGGCAAGTTGATCACAGTGACCGTGACCAGGGGCGTAAAACCCAGAAAAAACAGAAGTCCAAGGATTTGAGAGCGCAGGCGCATTAACGAACTCTACCAGAAAATCCCTTGATGTTTCATCAGCTTATCGAACATATTCATACCTTTTTAAGGTCTTGGTAAGTCATTTGGCAAATAGGTATTGACAAATAAGCAAATAGTAATATACTTATCGTCATGGTCACTTGAGACCTGGAGAGTATTTAAAACCTTTTTATCGTCATGGTCACTTGAGACCAACACTTATTTATAACCTTTTTGGAGATTTATTATGAAAACCATCGTTAAAGCAACTGCTATCGCCATCGCCCTGACCGCCGGTTCTGCACAGGCCTTCTGGGACATGCCTTTCTTCGGTAACGGCTACAACAACGGCACCAGCACCAGCAACGGTACCGGAACCGGTAACGGTGCCTTCTCTTTCTCAATGGACGCCAGTGCCGATACGGACACCGCGTTTGATGGCCAAGGCAACGGTAACGGCTACAACAACGGTTACAACAACGGTACTGGCAACAGCACTGGTAACGGTACCGGTAACGGTCGTGGCAATGGCAATGGTAAGGGCAGCTTCTCGTTCTCTATGAGCGGTAACAGCTCTGCCAACACCAACGTCGCTGGCGACGGTCGTGGCTACGGCTACAACGCCCCGCACTACGGTTACGCTCCATACGGTTATGCACCCGTAGCGCCAGTTGCTCCTGCTGCTCCTGCAACGGAAGAAGCTAAGTAAGCTTCTCCAACAGGCTTGCCTAAGAGTAGAAGCGGGGTTCGCATTGCGAACCCCGCTTTTTTTGTGCGCGTCGGATAAGCGCTTCTCAGTA
>DTRM01000074.1 GCA_012965975.1 Chromatiaceae bacterium
CAGGTGGCAGCGAACGATATGCTGGCCTTAGATCGTTGGGCGGTTGATCGTGCCTGGCAGCTACAACAGACCGTGCAACAGGCCTACGATAGTTACCAGTTTCTTCAGATCGTGCAGAGCGTGCATAATTTTTGTGCCATCGACATGGGTAGTGTGTATCTCGACATCATCAAGGATCGTCAGTACACCACACAGAGTAACAGCATCGCGAGACGCTCAGCGCAGACCGCTCTGTATCACATCGTCGAGGCATTGAGTCGTTGGTTTGCACCGATCTTGAGCTTTACTGCAGAAGAGATATGGGAACACATGCCGGGTGAGCGCGGCAATTCCGTGTTTCTCGAAACCTGGTATGAAGGGCTTTTCCCACTTGATGATAGCGATGCACTGTCGCGCGAAGACTGGGTAAAAATTCTGGAGGTAAGACAGGCAGTCAGCAAGGTCATGGAGCCATTGCGAGCCGATGGTGTGGTGGGGTCGTCGCTGGATGCACAGATTGATTTACACTGCTCCGATTCTGTTTTTGCCACGCTGGAGTCTCTGGATGATGAGTTGCGCTTTGTGCTGATCAGTTCCTATGCCCGACTCATGCATGCCGACAGTTGTCCGGAGAGCGCCGTCGATACCGACGTAGACGGTTTGTGGGTATCGATCAGCGCATCGGATGCCGTCAAGTGTGTGCGCTGTTGGCACCATCGCGATGATGTTGGGTCGCACGACCAGCATCCCGAATTATGTGGTCGCTGCGTTGATAATATTGAGGGCCCCGGTGAGCGCCGCCACTACGCTTGAGCAGTTACGAACCCGCTGGTTCGGTGTTGCGTTGATTGTCATTGGGCTAGATCAGCTCAGCAAGAATGCTGCGAACAAGCTTCTTGATTTGTATCAGCCAGTTCCGGTCACGTCGTTTTTTAACTGGACGTTGGCGTATAACGAAGGCGCGGCCTTTAGTTTTTTAAGTGACGCGGGTGGTTGGCAGCGCTGGTTGTTTGTTGGCCTTGCCTTGTCGATTTCCCTGTTTCTGGTTTTACGTATCCGCACGCTGACACGCGCGCATGCCCTCGAAGCTTGGGCCTTGAGCCTGATTTTAGGTGGCGCAATCGGCAACGTGATTGATCGTCTGGTGTTTGGCCACGTGATCGACTTTGTGCAACTGCATTATCAGGACTGGTATTGGCCAGCTTTTAATGTGGCGGACAGTGCGATTAGTGTGGGTGTGGTGCTGCTGATCGTTGATGTGATGCGCGGTAATCCCGACTCACCGTAGGAGTGGGCTTGCCGGCGAACTGTTCATGCCGTGGGATGACGGAATCGCGGGCAAAGCTTCCACATCCACGCTTACGCCCTTTATCTACGTCTGGCGATATAAATCAGCTTCACCTTCCGGGCGATTCTTGAATCGCTTATGCGACCAGATGTATTGGCTGGGATACTGATACAGATACTTTTCAATCGACTGATTGATGCGGGTGGCGTCCTGCAAGTCATCACCGCAGGGGAAATTTTCCAGCGGCGGGTCAATGATCAGGGTGTAACCACTACCGTCTTCATTGCGCTGCGGAAAAAACGGTAGCATCGGAGCGCCCGATACTTTCGCTATGCGTGCGCCAGCGACGATTGTGGCGGCAGGGATCCCCATAAAGGGCGCAAACACGTTACGTTCACGCGTGAAGTTTTGGTCCGGCGCATACCATGTGGGCAGGTTTGCCTTGAGCCCCCTCAACAACTGACGCGTTCGTTGTCGAGGAATCATTTGGGTGAGGTAGCGTTCGCGTTGCATGGTCAGAAAACTGTCGAACAGCTTATTGGGCTGGGTTCGGTACATGGCTTGCAGGGGGGCATACAGTGAAAAAAGACGGCCACCGATTTCCAGGCTGGTGAAATGTCCGGTGACCAGAATAACCCCTTTGCCGAGTTTAAGTGCCTCGTGTACATGCTCCAGGCCTTCGATGGTTACCAAACGTCGCAAGCGGCGATCTGACCACCACCAGCACATGGCGGTTTCCATTAACGAAATGGCAATATTCTGATAGCTCAGGCCACGAATTTCTGCGCGCTCATCATCCGACTTATCCGGGAAACAAAGTCGTAAGTTAATGTCCATGATGTGGGCGCGACTGATGCCGGACCATACGATGAAGCGACCCAGCGCACGTCCGATTCCGAGCAACGCGGAGTAGGGGAGCAAGGCGAGCAGCCGCAGCACAAACAGCGTAAACCATGGCCCGATATAGCGCGGGTGCAAAAAACGCCAGAAGGCGAAGGGAATTGATGCCTCGCGGTTGTCCATGTGGATGTCGTGATTCGGTAATAGGGTCAGCGGGAATTATACCAGCGAAGAAAACGGGGGTCAGATCCGAGTTTTCAAATCAGCTTGATTAATGGGTTGGTTTTGGCGACAAATCCATTAATTCTGCACGGATAACGAGCCACAAACCTGAGCAATACCTTCAAGAATGCGACTACTCGGGCGGCTCAAAAAGTCAGGATTTACATGGATCAATCGTTTTCCATTGACCGCGGGGATATCGGGGAAACGGGCCCAAGAGGCGAGATCACCGGGATGGTTAGTGGGCGCAATAATAACCTCGGGCCGGGCGGCGAGAACCGCTTCGGTGCTGATGGTGGGCGCCAGCAACTCCATGTCGGCGAACACGTTATGTGCATTACACACAGCCAGTGCCTGACTGATGAGGTGTTGGCTATTCACGGTCATCAAGGGTTGCGGCCAGATTTGTATGAACGTTTTTCGTGCTGGCAAAGATCGGTATTGCTCGCGTAATTGATTCAGTTTTTGTTCGAAGGCGAGCGCGGTGGCATTGGCTTGAGTGCTTGTTCCAGTCAGTCGTCCGAGTGACCGTAGGTGTTGTGGGATATCCTCCAGGGTACGTGGTTCTGATACGTAGACGGGGATGCCATGAGACTCCAGTCGTCGAATATCATCGGGCGAGTTTCCGCTACCCCAGGCGACCGCGAGATCCGGTTGTAGCGCAATAACCTTTTCGAGGTTGATATGTCGGGCATTGCCAATGACTGGCACAGTGCGCGCGGCCGGAGGATAGTCACTGAAGGACACGGTGCCAACGACCCGTTCGCCGGCGCCGATTTCAAATAGCCATTCAATTGCGTGTGGAGCCAGTGTGATGATCCGTTGAATCGGCGCGGCCGCATTGATACGTTGTTTGCGATCGTCGTATACGCCAGTATCCGCAGACACCTGAGCGTGTGCGCAGAGCAATAACGCCGACAGCAGGATGGCTCGGATCACAGGTCGGCCAAGGTCGCTAACCCGTGATGAAGTAGTTCGGGTGGGCGTTCAGCGCTAAAGCGCAAACGGGTAATGGAGGCAGACGGAACGGAAACTCGATAGAGATCGCTGGGACTGGTTTTCAGGATCATACTGATGGCC
>DTRM01000075.1 GCA_012965975.1 Chromatiaceae bacterium
TACTCTCCAGGTCTCAAGTGACCATGACGATAAGTATATTACTATTTGCTTATTTGTCAATACCTATTTGCCAAATGTTTTGCCAAGACCCTGCCTGGAGGGGATTAACGATGGTAAGTTAATGAAAACTATAGAAAAATAGTATTTTATGTTTTAGGGTCTTTTGTCCATGTTTGATCGACATCCTCTTTTTTTCCTGCTGTTACTGGTCTCGATACCGGCACATTCGGCAACCGACCCTCTCGATTTGGTCGGTTTTCGACAGCTACAGAAACAATATGGCTCGGTATTACCGGATGGGGCCGACATCGTGGTGATGCATGTCGAGGCGGCGAAGGGTGAGGTGGACCACGATCGTAATCCCTCCACGCCAAAGCGCCCGAGGTATTTCCCCGGTCCCGTGAACAAGCAACTGAGCGGGAAATCGATTCGTGATATGACTGGTCATAGTTTTCGTGCCAACTCCGCGCATGCGCGGGGTACGGCCAAGTATTTCTACGGCAACACGGGTTCCATGGTTCCAGGGGTATCCTCTATTGATATGTATTCGGGTACCCACTGGCTTGCTAAAGGCTTTCTCTGGGCGGGAAGCCGGGAGCATGTTCCAGAGATATCCGCGGCGCGAGTTGCCAGCCACAGTTGGACGGCTACCGGTAGCAATTCGATGTTGAACGCGGATACCTTGGGGCGTGTCGATTGGCTGGTCGAGTCCGACGAGTTGATTCATGTCGTGGGCATGGCGAATGCAAAGAAATCAAAATCGCCACTTCTGGGTTCGGCCTACAATGTCATTAGTGTCGGCGTCAGTTCGGGCAATCATGCAACCGGAACCCATGCGTTGATGATCCCGTATGCGGGTGATCGCCCACGTCCACATATTGTGGTGCCAATCAGCACGACCAGTGATGCGACCGCGGTGGTTGCCAGTGCGGCGACGCTGTTGGTTGCACTCGGGCACTCCCGCGCAGATCTTTCGACTGATCCAGTGATGCGATTCACTAACAGCCGAGCAGGCAATAAGGTGTTCAACGCGGAGCGATCAGAGGTCATTAAAGCGGTATTGATGGCCGGTGCGGACAGGCAGACGAACAATCCCCGCAAGTACGAGATCGACGATTACCGGATCAAAGCCCGCAATGCCACCGACAATGGTCTGGATCGTCGTTTTGGCGCGGGCCAACTCAATATTTTGCATAGCTATCGTATGCTGGTGCAGGGCGAGCAAAATAGCGCTGAAGACCAGCCGACTTCAAAGGGAAGGATAGAGAGCATAGGCTTTGACTACGACCCGGCGTTTGTCGGCAAGGATGGCAACAAGGCCACAGCTTCGTATTTTTTCTCGAGCGGCGATTCGGCTGTCACCTTAACCGCCAGTCTGGTCTGGAATTATCGGAAAATCGAATTACCGGATCGGTTAATGCCCTGTCAGATGACGCTGAGCCTCTACCAACAAACGGACAAACCCACGCGTGTCGCCTATTCCGACGGACTCACCGACACCACTCAAAACCTGTGGGTGGAACTGCAGTCGCACTCAAATTATCGGGTTCAGGTAGATCGTTTGAATAAGGGTGAGGACCCGTGTGACTATGCATTGGCTTGGTATACCGGTCACTCTAGTCAATAGTTCCCAATAACATATCAACGAAAACCGCTCGGGTATCGCGGCGCATTGAACGGCTGGTCAAATACTCGATATGGCTATCTGCCTCGTAAGGCGTCAGCCGGATGCCCCACAGTGGGTCGATGCGATTGGGGATAAAAGAATAACGCACATCCATCACGACAGTGGGGTCGCGCAAGCTGATCGCAAGATAGTCATCAGAGAACCAGCGATAGCGCTCTAGGTCGTGTGCCTGCACACTGTCTGGTGACAGGGACGGAAAATGGTCGGATACGACCAGGCGGGAGATGGAGTGACCTTCGATGATGCTGGTGTTCAAGACGACTCTGGCCGCATCGACATAAAACCGACCCTCGTACTCATAGATCAGTTTCCACAGGATCAAATTGCCGAACGAGGGTTTGATCGTAAATCGCAGTGGCGTGTGTCCACGTTGTTCGGCCAGTTCCAGCAGCGCCGATTCGGCACGCTGATGCTGGATCACACCCAGCGTCAGATACGACAGCGCAAATACCAGAGCAAGACGCGCCATGCGTCGACGCTGCCAGATTGCGGCAACGGCAACCAAAATCAATAGGGGTAGCGTAAACAGCGGATCGACAATCGACACATTATTCCAGGCCACTCGAGCCGTGGAGAACGGCCAAAATAGTTGGGTTCCATAAGAGGTGCAGGCGTCCAGCAAGCCGTGGCTGGCGTAACCGAGAAAGGCGAACGTATAGACCTTGGCAAAGCTGAGATGGTGTTTGACGAACGGGTAGAGGCACACGGCGCAGATCAGTGCGCCAACGGGGATGAAGATCAGCGAGTGGGTAAACTGGCGGTGAAATTCCAGAAACAGCATCGGGTCGCTGGACGAGCGAATCAGCACGTCAAGATCCGGCGCCATGCCCGACAGCATGCCGATTAATAACGCGCGGCGTTGTTGGCTACAGTTACTGGTGAAGGATTGTGCCGCGCTGGCACCGAGTACACCTTGCGATATTGGATCCATCCGCAGTTCCGATCAATCCATCGTCAGTCGATCCAATACACTCATCAGTATGGCCGCATCGCGATACTCAAGTTGATGACCGGTGGGGGTATATTGTGTCTCGGACTTGCCGCGCAGTGAGATTACATTGTTCATGTCCTGACTGTAACCCGGAACCAGTTCATCGCCCGAGTTGTGCGTATCGCTGCCGCGAATAATCGACACGTAATCGATATCGGGATGGGGTTGTCCATTCAACCAACCCAGCAGGTTGCCGTGCGTTGGCGGCAACAGATCAATGTATAACCCGCGAGAACGTTTGAGCGTGTTGACCGGCGCGCCGCCAAAAAAACTCGCAAACGGAATCGAGGCGACTCGACTTGCATCCAGTGCCTGCATGGCCTTCGGTGTTCCAACATGTGGTGCGGCAATAGTGATCAACGCCTTCGGATCAGCGACTTTGTTATGCACCAGTGCAATGCGCGCAACGATACCGCCGGCCGAGTGGGCGGCGAGCACGAGTGGTTCGTCGGGGTGCCGCTCGTGAACATAGGCCAGCATCGCTTCGAGGTGACTCGCCTGCAACATCAGTGGCGCCTCGGAGGGCAGATCAACGATGTAGTAGGTGTTGTCGCTGGCGACGGCAGGTTGCAACTTGCGCACACCGTAAGGTCCATTGACAAGAACGCCGCCGCGTTGCCACTGGGAATCCAGTGCCTGTGTGATGCCGTTTTCGTCCCAGGTTTGCGCACCGCTGAGATAGCCGTGTACCAACACCAGTACGTCAGCGGATACGTTGACGGATGCAAATAGCAGAAACAACAGTGGAATGATGTGATGTCGCACGGGCGAGCCCTCTATCTATATTAGAAAACTATTATATATCATTAGCGGCCAAAGTTGCACGCTGTGAAGTCAGTAAGTGTAAAAAAACCGACAAACCAGTGTTTGCGGGGGGCGGTTCTGGCGAGTAATCACGGTTGATTGTCAGCGTTTTTTACAGGCTCATGCTTTTCCCGTTACTCGAATAGTGATTTATTGCATATAAATTAACGACTTAATTATTCTGGCCTGAATGTTGCTGGATTATCTGATACCGAGCGTATCCATAAAGAAGGAGTAATTATGTGGATACGTAACTTGGCGAGCATTATCTCCAGCCTTTGCTCATGGCATCAATACCGACCATTGCTGTGTGGTTGATGACACGCAATCCAGCGTTTCGGTGCAGGGCTTTAACCTGTTGGAATGTCGATGTCTCACTGGCGCATCCGAACCAACCGGTGGGTCTGGTTATTCGGCTCCGGCCTGCTTGGCTTGATCGGTTTGACACGCAAGCGGGTGGTCTGCTTACATTGTCCCGTTATGGGACGTTATCGCCCACCTGCTGCCCCGAGTTCACCGTATATCACTGCTGACGGTTACGCCGCGCTGCAGCAGGATCTGCAGTTGCAGTGGAAAAAACGTCCCGAGGTGACCAAGGCCCTGACCGCGGCCGCGGCCGAAGGCGATCGTTCCGAGAACGCTGAATACCACTACCGCAAGAAGGAACTGGCCGGGATCGATCGCCGTATCCATTATCTGCAGAAGCGCCTACCCGTATTAAAGGTCGTGGCGACGCAGCCCGATTCTCCCGGACGGGTATTTTTTGGCGCCTGGGTTCAGCTCGAAGACGATGATGGTATGCAATACCGCTATCGTATTGTCGGACCGGACGAATTCGATGCCGAGCGTCACTGGATCAGTATGGATGCGCCTGTCGCCAAGGCGTTGATGGGTAAGTCGATTGATGATGAGGTGCAAATTCATACCCCGGGTGGGCAGATCCGTTGTATCATCGTCGCGGTTGATTATTCCTGATCGGGTATAGGATCGGGTTGGCGCCGACACCCGATTAATCCCCAGACAGAGATCCACACAGCATGAGTCGCTTTGATGATTTAAAGGAAGAACTGCAGGCGCAACCGGCCGTCTGGCTGGTGACCGGCGTGGCGGGTTTCATCGGCTCCAATCTCCTCGAGGCCTTGCTGGAACTGAACCAGACGGTTGTCGGGCTGGACAACTTTGCCACAGGTCATCAGCACAACATGGACAAGGTTCAGGCCTTGATGAGCGAGGAGCAGTGGTCCCGCTTTCATTTTATAGAGGGCGATATCTGCGCGCTCGAGACCTGTGCCGATGCGTGTGCCGGGGTCGACTACGTGTTGCATCAGGCGGCTCTGGGTTCGGTGCCTCGTTCGCTCGAGGATCCGATCACCACCAATCTGAACAATATTAACGGTTTTCTTAACATGCTGGTTGCCGCGCGTGATGCGAAGGTGAAGCGCTTTGTTTATGCCGCATCCAGTTCGACCTACGGCGATCACCCGGGGTTGCCCAAGGTGGAGGACAAAATCGGCAATCCGCTGTCGCCCTATGCGGTGACCAAGGTGGTTAACGAACTCTACGCCAAGGTGTTTGCGCGTTGTTATGAGATCGAGGCGATTGGTTTGCGTTACTTCAATATATTCGGGCGGCGTCAGGATCCGGATGGAGCCTACGCCGCGGTGATCCCCAAGTGGGTAGCATCAATGCTTCATAATGAAGAGGTGTTCATTAATGGCACCGGTGAGACCAGTCGGGACTTTTGTTACATCGAAAATACCATTCAAATGAATTTTCTGGCCGCAACCGGACAGCATGAAGACGCCGCCAATCAGATCTATAATGTGGCGGTGGGTGACCGTACGTCGTTGAATGAGTTGTATGAGGCGATCCGCAGTTTGCTCGTGGATCGTTTTCCGCATCTGCAAGATGCCAAGCCGACGTATCGGGATTTTCGCGCTGGTGATGTGATGCATTCGCTCGCCGATATATCCAAGGCGAAGGATTTGTTGGGTTATGAACCCACACATCGTATTGGAGAGGGCATGGCCGAGGCGATGGACTGGTACGTTGACGACTTGAGTCACGATTCATCGTGAAATAGTTTATTTCTCTGGTTACTCATTCGGCCTGCGCCAAGGATTGGGTTTCGGCCGCTATGCGTTCTATCCCGGTATCAATATGTCCGTCCGTATGCAGTAATAACCAACGGTAACCCGGCGGTCTGGTGTCGAGTTGAAATTCAGCCGAATTGGGCAGGAACTGGAAGCAAGTAGATGGGCTTCCAAGCAGGGCGACCCCGTCTTTGGTGGCTTCAAATTTCTGATGAATGTGCCCCCACAGTATTGCCTTGACGTTGCTGTGACCGCGAGTGATCGCGAACAGCGCATCGGCATTGTCTACAGTCATCGTGTCGAGCCAGTCGGTGCAAGTGGGAACTAGGTTGTGGTGCAGACAGATGAGTACGTGTCGGCCCTGGCTGCTGCTCAAACTGCGGGTAACCATGTCCAGAGCAGCCTTGCCTAGATGACCACCTTCCGATCCGACGATGGACGAATCCAACATCAGGATTCGCCACTCTCCCAAATCGACCGCCGAGTGTGATGCAACCACGTCTCCATGCAGGATCGCATCGAGCATGGTGCCTTCGTCATGGTTGCCGGGCAGGCAAAAGGTCGGGATGCCCAGTCGTTCAAAGTGATCGAGCAGATAGCGATATGATGCCTCACTGCCATCGTGACTGAGGTCGCCGGTGGCAAGGATGCAGTCAGGTGGCCAGTGTTGTTCCTGCGCAAGTATCATTACGGATTCAAAACTGGAGCGGGTATTGCACCCGTGTAGTGTGGTATCGGCATCCGCGAACTGATGGCAATCCGTGATCTGAAGGATCTTGAGTGGAATGCCAGGATGTGGATTCGGTAGGGTTCGCATCTAAGTTACATCGCAAGAATCGGGTATTATCAATAAATTCGCCTGAAACCCGCAAAATTTCCGTGAACTATTCACATTCATGTGGTGTTGCCCAGAGTTTATGATACCGAGTAAACCATCGGGCGGCCATCCACCGGGCTATCGAAGGCCAGATGGTAGGCGCGCAGAGCCAGTTCGTGGTCATCATCATTCTGTCCGTACAATCGATCACCGACAATAGGGTAGCCGGCTTCCGCGAGGTGGCGCCGGATTTGATGTTTGCGACCGGTCGCAATCGCGACGTCGAGTTGGGTTTGGCTGTGTTCCGCATCGTAGGCAAGGGCTTTGACGCAAGTGACCGCTGTTTTATCGTCGAGCATCGTTTCCAGTTGCAGAACCTCAGCTTGCAGCGACCATTCGCCGTGGACGCGGGCGTGATAGTGTTTGTCGATACGACGCTGTCGAAACAGACGGGCAAAGGCCGCCGCGGTTTGTTTTTTATGGGCAATAATAATCAGCCCGCTGGCGGCACGATCGAGACGGTGCACCAGAAATGCGTTGCGCTGCGGTTGCAAGTGTTTTTCGGCCCAGCGAGTGATGGTGCAGTGATCACCCCAGCGTGAGCCCTGCGAGTACATGCCCTTGGGTTTGTCCCAGATCGAATAATCACCTTCGTCCGCGACTAACTCGGGTTCGGGTGCGCGCTGCTTGAGTACCGACTCGTCGTAATACAGATGGATCAGGTCACCCGCTTGCAGTGGTCGGGTCTTGCGCCGCAGGCGTTGCGTAGAGTCTTTGCGGGTGAGCCACACAGCTCCCTTGTCCATGGCATCTTTCAGGCGTTGTTTTGGTAGCCCGCTTACTGCATACAGGGGCTCGAGAACACCCGGTTGGGGGCCGGGAATACTCAGGTGGCACTCGATTCGCTGCGCGGTCATAACACCGGTATTCTACTGGATTTTTGCAACTGCGGGTGAGCACTGGTATGGTCGCGGCTGCATTATGGTGACCTGTGTCGGTCCCCTCGCGACGATAAGCTGTGAACTCCGCCAGGCCCGGAAGGGAGCAACGGCAGCAGTGGATTCGGGCGCCGGGGTGTGGCTGGCATGGGTTGCCACTCCTATGCTCCCATCGGCGGCAGAACCGTGTAAACTAAGGCACATCAGCCACTCTTAATTATCCAGAATAGTCCGAGTATGTCGTATCAGGTTCTCGCACGGAAATGGCGCCCCCGGGTCTTTGCTGATCTGGTCGGTCAGGAGCATGTCGTTCCTGCGCTGGTCAATGCCCTGGATCAGGATCGTCTGCATCACGCTTATCTATTTACCGGGACTCGCGGGGTCGGCAAGACCACTATCGCGCGCATTTTTGCCAAGGCGCTGAACTGTGAGCAGGGTATATCATCCACGCCCTGTGGTCAGTGCAGTGCCTGTACTGAAATCGACGAGGGTCGGTTTCCGGATTTGATTGAAGTCGACGCGGCGTCCCGCACCAAGGTCGAAGATACCCGCGATCTGCTCGACAATGTGCCGTATGCCCCCGCACGCGGTCGCTTCAAGGTGTATCTGATCGATGAGGTACATATGTTTTCCAACAACAGCTTTAATGCGCTGTTGAAGACCCTGGAAGAACCACCCCCGCACGTAAAGTTTCTGCTTGCGACCACCAATCCGGACAAGCTACCGGTGACCATACTGTCCCGTTGTTTGCAGTTTCAGCTGAAGCGGATTTCGAGTGATGACATCGCCGCGCAACTCACCAAGGTACTCAGAGCCGAACAGCGCGAGGCGGAAGACGTTGCGGTGCAGCGCTTGGCCAAGGCCGCGGATGGCAGTATGCGCGATGGTTTGAGTTTACTGGATCAGGCAATCGCCTTTGGCGGGGGACAGGTTACGCAAGCCAGTGTTAGCGATATGTTGGGGGATCTTGGCGATACCCATGCGCTTGAGTTGTTGAGGGCACTGGCCTCCAATGATGGCGCCGTGTTGCTGGAACGTATCCAGCAGATTGCTGAGTTTAGTCCGGACTTTCATGGCTTGTTGCAGCAGCAGCTGTCGTTGTTGCATCGCGTTGCGCTGGCACAGGTGGTGCCGGAATTCGTCACCGATGAGTCTGTATTGGAACTGGCGCAGGCAATGTCACCGGAAGATACCCAGTTGTGTTACCAAATTGGTTTGATGGGACAGCGCGACTTGCCGTTGGCACCCGAACCGCAGGCCGGATTCGAGATGGTCATGTTACGCATGCTCGCGTTCCGACCTCAGATAGGGGGCAGTGCCTCGGTGTCTCGATCCCAGTCAAAACCGGCCGCAGCGACGCAGCCGACCACATCCCAGATGCCCGTCACCCCTAAACCGACCACGAAATCTGTGACGAAACCGGCGACGCCAGCAGCGAATACGGTGGTTGGCGCTGATAGCTCGTGGAGCGAATGGATCGCGGCAATGAAACTGGGCGGGATGGCGCGTCAGTTGGCCAGCAACTGTGAACTGAAAGCGCATCATGGCGACGTCGTTGAGTTAACTCTGGATGAGGCGCACAGCCAACTCAGAGGTTCGGCATCGGAAGCCGGGTTGGCCAAGGCATTGGCGCAACATTTGGGTCGTGCCATACAGTTAAAAATCGCAGTGGGGGGGCTTGCTGCCGCCACACCGGCGCGGGTCGAGGCGGATGATAGGGCGCGGCGTCAGCAAGTCGCCCAAGAGACGATCGAAAACGATGCCAACGTCAAAGCATTACAGGACCGATTTGGCGCGCAAATCATGCCGGATCTGATTGAACCCATCGACCAGATAGACCAATAGGGGGAAGCCATGAAGGGTGATATGGGCAACATGATGAAGCAGGTTCAGCAGATGCAGGCGGATATGCAGAAGGCGCAGGAAGAACTCGCCAACATGGAAATCGTCGGTGAAGCGGGTGGCGGTATGGTCAAGGTCACCATGACGGGGCGCCATGAGTTGCGCCGGGTCAATATCGATGATGCGCTGATGGGTGACGACAAGGAAATGCTCGAAGATTTGCTGGCGGCGGCGGTGAATGATGCCGTGCTCAAGTTGGAAAAGACCAGCTCGGATCGTATGTCCGGCATGATGTCCGGTATGCAACTGCCTCCGGGTCTTAAACTGCCTTTCTAATGCGTGGCTCGCCTCTTACCACGCAACTGATGGACGCGCTGCGTTGTCTTCCCGGTGTCGGGCAGAAATCCGCGCAGCGGATGGCGTTTCATTTACTGCAACGGGACCGCAGTGGTGCGCATCAGCTGGCCACTGCGTTGGTCACGGCGGCTGACAAAGTCGGCAACTGTTCGCGTTGTCGTACGCTCAGTGAATATGATGTCTGTGAAATCTGCGCCAGTTCCAAACGCGACCCAGCTCTGCTGTGTGTTATCGAAAGCCCGGCCGATGTGTTGGCGGTGGAGCAGGCGACGGGTTTTGGTGGGGTGTATTTTGTGTTGATGGGGCATCTCTCACCGCTGGATGGGATCGGACCCGATGAGCTTGGTTTGGATCTGTTGGAACAACGTCTGGCGGAAGCCGAGATAAAAGAAATCATCATCGCCACCAACCCGACCGTTGAAGGCGAAGCCACGGCACATTATATTGGCGAGATGGCACGCGCAGTCGGGATTCATGTCACGCGCATTGCGCATGGTGTACCACTGGGTGGCGAGTTGGAGTACATTGACAGCGGCACATTGGCGCACGCGTTTTCCGGGCGCCAGGAGTTATAATGCTGGATGGTAATCTCACGACTTAACCCGCAGGATTAACACTCATGACAGACTGTCTGTTTTGCAAGATGTGCAATGGAGAAATCGAGCCGGATGTAGTGTATCAGGACGATGACGTGCTGGCATTTCGCGATGTCAATCCGCAGGCACCCACGCATGTGCTGATTATTCCTAAAACCCATATTTCGACCATTAACGATTTGACGCCCGAGCACGAGGCCCTGATCGGTAAGCTGTATCTCGCTGCGAAGCAGGTCGCGAGTGATGAGGGGCTGGCAGAGCGCGGTTATCGGGTGGTGATGAATTGCAACGCAGAAGCGGGGCAGAGCGTGTTTCATATCCATCTGCATATGTTGGGTGGCCGCGCGATGCAGTGGCCTCCTGGTTAAAGGCGGCGAGGTGGCGGCCGCTATCCGTCCCAGAGAATCTGAATTTCAACAAAGCGAGAACACAATGAACAAACTGAAAACGACCAAACGAGTACTGGGTGGTGCGCTGTTAGCCGCTGTGGTTACCGTGGTTGGGGTTCCAACTCAGGCGTTTGCCGATGTCGGCGGCAACGAGGACGCATCCGGATCCGCCATGTTCGTTGACTTCCTGTTTCTGCGCCCTTTGGGTCTGGTCGCTACCGTGATCGGTACCGCAACGTTTGTGGTGACATCGCCGTTTAGTGCGTTGGGCGGTAATATTCGCGGCGCCGGTGCCACACTGGTGGTTGAGCCGGTTAAATACACCTTCCTTCGCCCGCTAGGCGATATCTAGTTCGGGCGTTTTGCTATCGTCGCGTTGGCTTCCACCAGTCGATGGTAGGAGTCAAGGCGGCGTTGGTCGATCTGCCCATCGGCGACGGCCTGTCGCAGGGCGCAACCCGGTTCTTGACGGTGCTGACAGTTAGCGAACTGGCAGTGGCCGACCCATTCCCTGAATTCCACAAACCCGTGTAGCAGTCGGTCTTCTGGCATCTCGCTTAGACGAAACTGACGCACACCCGGGGAATCGATCAAGTCACCGCCGGACTCCAGATGATACAGCATGGTACTCGAGGTCGTGTGCCGTCCAAAGCCAGTCGCTTCCGATATTTCTCCCACGCGAATCTCAAGATGGGGGATCAGCGCGCGTATCAATGACGACTTTCCAACACCCGATTGTCCCACCAATATACTGACGTGATCGGTCAGAATACGGCGGAGTTGTTCAAGCCCTTCCTGCTGAATGTGACTGGTTGTGAACAAGTTGTAACCCAAATCTTCATACGGTTGCAGTCGTTCCAATAATGCATCGAGTTCATCTGCATTGAGAAGGTCAACTTTATTCAGGGCGATGACCGGCTGAATGCCAGTGAGTTCGGCCGCCACCAGATAGCTGTCGATCAGAAACTCACTAAGTTCGGGTACCACTGCGGCGATAATGACGATGCGATCAATGTTGGCCGCCAACGGTTTGTTCTGTCCATCAAAGACCGGTCGGCTGAGAATGCTGCTGCGATCCTGCACGGCAGTAACGACGCCATGTCCCGGCTCCGTTTCTTGCCAGACGACATGATCACCGCAAACCACTGAACCCAGATTCTGGCGGGAGAAGCAGCGCACTTCATCACCTGCATGGTCTTCGATGATCAAGTGGCTGCCGTGATGGACAATCACTTGGCCAGTGCTGTCGGGTCCAAGCGAACGCTCATCGAGTTCTTCTTCAAGACGACGCACGCGTTCGTTGGCTCGTTCAAGGCGTTTCGCCTGAATGCTGCGAATGCGTTGTTTTTGTTGTTGGCTTAGGTGACGTTTGCCCATTGATGGGCATGATACGTGATTCTTTGGTGCTGAATCGAGAGCGCCCCTTCCACACCCCAGTGAATTCTCCTCCAATCCCTGACTCAGCCTCATTTCAAGCGCTATTCTCG
>DTRM01000076.1:0-7981 GCA_012965975.1 Chromatiaceae bacterium
ATTTTTCTGCTAGTTTTTTACAGTCTTCAATGGCATTACCCGGCAATAAACTTGCCTCTGGCCTGGGATATTACGACGGGAAGCAGGGCCGGAAATAATGTTATTGTTGCAGTAGTGGATACCGGAATATATCTGGCTCATCCCGAATTTTCGGGTCAGTTGGTCAACGGATTTGATTTTATTTCTGATCTCGCAAGTGCGGCAGATGGCGACGGCATTGATGCCAATCCAGATGATCCTGGCGACGGTGCTCAAATTGGTAGCAGTAGTTGGCATGGTACTCACGTTGCCGGAACCATCGCAGCCTTATCTAATAATAATAGTGGTGTAACCGGTATTGCCTGGGACGCTAAAATAATGCCCATTAGAGCTCTCGGTGTTCGAGGTGGAACCGGCTACGATATTATACAGTCCATCCGTTTTGCAGCAGGATTGGATAACGACAGCAATACTGTGCCAGTTCAAAAAGCCGATGTCATCAACCTCAGTCTGGGTGGGAGCGGGTATTCTTTGTCGGCTCAAAATTCCTATAACGAGGTACGGTCCGAGGGAGTAATTGTGGTAGCCGCAGCCGGAAACGAAAATACCAGTCAGCTAAGTTATCCCGCCTCCTATGACGGTGTTGTTTCAGTAAGTGCTACCGATTTTGTCAACAATCGAGCCCCATATTCCAATTTTGGTGCTCAAATCGATATAGCGGCACCCGGAGGAAATAAAGGAGTTGATTTAAACAATGACGGGTACGGTGATGGAGTTCTAAGTACGCTGGTCGATGATTCGTCTGGCACTAGAAATCCCTCGTTATTTTTTTATAACGGTACCTCAATGGCATCACCGCACGTAGCAGGGGTTTTCGCATTGATGCGTGCTGTGCATCCAACATTGTCACCCGACGATATTGACAGTCTGTTATCTGCTGGGAGTATTACGACGGACATCGGTAATGTTGGTCGTGATGATTTATATGGACACGGCTTGATTGATGCACTTAAAGCAGTACAGTCGGCGCAAATGTTGGCGAACGGTGGCACACTACCATCACAGCCTGCATTGATAGTTGCTTCTCCTAATCAGCTTACATTGGGGCTTGGTAATAGTTCAATTGTGACACTAAGTAATCAGGGTGAGGCTGCAACGAGCGTAACTACTTTTAGTTCAAATGCCAGCTGGTTGATTGCCAGTGCCATCAATGTGGGTTCAAACGGGCTGGGTGACTATCAGGTTCTGGTCGATAGAACTGGACTGAATGTCGGTTTTTATGTTGGAACTATTACTTTCGATTTGGCTACAGGTAGTAGCTTAAATATTCAAGTATCAATGCTGGTAGGCGCACCAAATGATGTAGGCGATGTAGGGAGAATATATACATTATTGATTGATAATTATGGTAATTCGATTGATGAAGTTTTAGCGATTGATCAGGGGAATGGAGTGTTCGACTACAGCTTCCCCAATGTGTCTCCTGGTTTTTATCGAGTTGTTGCTGGGTCGGATATAGACAACGATCTAGTTATCTGCCAGCTGGCGGAGTCCTGTGGCGGTTATCCTACGATTAATGGATTGATTACAGTTGAGGCAATTAATACGGATATTAACGAGCTCGATTTCGTGATTGATATCCTTTCCAATTTTGGCACCAGTAGCTTATCTTTTGAAGCAAACTCAATCACTAATGGGTTCCACCGCCAATTCATTAAAAGTAAACAGGTAAATCTACCAAAATAAACCCACTGTGAAGCAAACCATAATCTTGAAATTGTTGCTAATAGCTTTGTTTACTTCTGTTATCGGCGCCTGTAGTGAAAAATCGAAAACGATCCCATTGCAAACTATATACAGCTCAAACAACTGTGCCATTCCTGTGCAAGTGCTAAAATCTATAAATTCTGCAACTGAGCTTGATCTTCTGCTTCAATCCTTTCCTAAAAGTTTTTCTAACCCATCACCCATCAATATACAGATCAATTACCAAAAGCAAGTTCTCATTCTTTTTGCTTTGGGGCGAAAACCAAGCAGTGGTTACTCGATCAAACTTGAAAATAAATTTGCCATCCTAAAGGGGGAAAAGTTATATCTGCCTATCAGTATCCACCAACCTGACGAAAGTAGTTATCAGGCTCAGCTTATTACGAGTCCGTGCCGAATAATCTCCATCCCCAAAATCAACTTTTTGGAAATTCGTATTGGTAAAGAATAACCTGCTTTAAAGATTAGAGTTTTTAAATATATCTGAAGGAGATTTCTGCGGTAGAATTTGACGGCGAGATATGGACTCCGTCTAGTTTTGGCGAAGTATTCTTCAAAGCCGAAAATGTGTCATGTCAAGAATTTATGAGCCGCATCGATGAGTTGAAAAGCTCCTCGTAATCCTTACATCACACATCACCTAAACTGGCTCCTTAGCCGCCGCACCATCTCCACCAGCGACTGTCTGCGCTCAATTTCATTGCTGCTCTACGCCCATGCTTCAGGCTATTCATGCTCGCGGTACGCTTCCCATCCTCAGTCCTTGGGCCAGTTAGAGTGCTCCCATGGCTTCCACCGCTTAATAGCCTCTGATTGCTTCTGACGACCCGCGTCAGTCCATCCACTCATACCCGTTCCTCTGCAATAGTTCGCTTGGTTCTGCGATAAATGTTTTCAGGCCACAAGAGCCAGAATCAGGTCAGAATATTAGGCCGCATTTATTTTTTATTCGCGTACAAATATTTTCCACCTAACTCTTGTTGGTAACACTGGCCTTGCAGTAATTTACATACCACTCCCCCTAAACAGGGTAATACTGGTCAACGTGGTACAACTGGCAAGACTGGTCAGAAATGGTTATGGTTCGGCTGGCGATATTACCTTGTGCCTTAGCCAAATCAAGATCAGCTTCCATGCGCTTCGCCCATGCGGACGCATCAGATTTAAGTCGAAATGTTTTTGAAATTTGTTTGCCACCACGCATTGGCACGCGCGCTTTGTAAACAGCCCCACTTGAACGTGGAACTCTAGAAATAGTCGCCATTACATCACCTCATAATCAGTTTTAGTTTCGGATATGTACCGGATCCTGTACCTGATCGTTCAGGACTTGAAATCCAATCATCGTTGCAATCCAGAAACTAATTCCAATTCAAGATGTTAAATGGGGCGATGGACGGGGATCGAACCCGCGACCAGCGGAATCACAATCCACTGCTCTACCAACTGAGCTACCACCGCCATAAAATCTTCCGAGCTGTCCAATATGCGTTCAGACCATAATAGATGTATGGCGCGCCCGGCAGGACTCGAACCTGCAACCCCCGGCTTAGAAGGCCGGTGCTCTATCCGGTTGAGCTACGGGCGCGAGGTCTGAACTCACTGATGAAATCCCTGGAGACTTCGATAAATATTGGTCGGGGTGGAGGGATTCGAACCCCCGACCCATTGCTCCCAAAGCAATTGCGCTACCAGGCTGCGCTACACCCCGAAATTCTGTCCTCTGCCGATCTGGATTTCGATGAAATCTCGCCGATCACACAGGGAATCCGGCATGATACGCGGGGGACAATTCAGCGTCAATTCACGGTGCGCGGGGTATGCGTGGATTGGCGGTTGCGGGTATCATGGGCGCATGTCCACCCCTGCACCGGCCAACATGAGCGCAAAAATTCTCGATGGAAAGTCGATCGCCGCCGAGGTTCAGGAAAAAGTCCGGATTGCGGTGAAAAACCGGCTGGAAAACGGCCTGAAACAGCCGGGGCTTGCCGTGCTGCTGGTTGGCTCTGATCCCGCATCTGAAGTCTACGTGCGCAATAAGCGTAAATCCTGTGACGAGGTCGGGTTCCATTCAGTTGCCTTTGATATGCCCGCAGACACGTCTCAGGACGAGCTGTTGCAGCATATCGATGCGCTGAATGCAGACGACGATATCGATGGCATTCTCGTGCAGCTGCCATTACCCGAGCATATTGATCCCGAGAGGGTGATTGAGCGCATCGATCCCGGCAAGGACGTGGATGGATTTCATCCCTATAACGTCGGCCGTATGGCGCTGCGGTTGCCCACCATGCGCTCATGCACCCCGCGTGGCGTGATGACCATGCTGGAGCATACCGAGATGGATCTCGCGGGCCTGGATGCGGTGGTGGTGGGTCAATCCAATATCGTTGGTCGACCGATGGCGATGGAGCTGCTCGCGGCTCGTTGTACCGTGACGATTTGTCATAGCCGAACCAAAAATCTGGCCGACAAGGTCGCGCGGGCAGATCTGCTTGTCGCTGCGGTTGGGCGACCCGAGTTTATTCAGGGAGACTGGATCAAAGCCGGCGCGATTGTGATTGATGTCGGTATCAATCGACTTGAGGATGGACGATTGGTCGGTGATGTTGAGTTTGAACGGGCGTCACAGCGTGCGGCCTGGATTACGCCGGTTCCGGGTGGGGTTGGGCCGATGACGGTGGCGACCCTGTTGGCAAACACGCTTAACGCGGCAGAGCGGCGCGACTAGACCCGCTCCTACAGGTTGCGACGCCAGGTCGTAGTACCTGCACTGTCTTCCAGCACGATCCCGGCTGCGTCCAACTCGTCCCGAATGCGATCCGCTTCTGCCCAATCCTTGTTGTCGCGTGCGGCACGTCGACCTTCGATCAGCGCGTCGATGTCATCATCAGACAATCCGTCGTTGCTGCTCTCGCCCTTTAACCAAGCTTCCGGACTCTCTTGCAGAATACCCAACCGCCCCGCCAGTGACTTCATCTCGGCCGCCAGAACAGCGGCGCCCGCAACATCCCCCGAGCGTAGCTTGTTCACATCACGCGCCAGCTCAAACAACACCGCCAGAGCCTCGGGGGTATTAAAATCATCATCCATCGCGGCGTTAAAACGAACCGTGTAATCCGACCCGTCACCCACATCGGCATCGGTGTTTAAGCCTTTCATCGACGTATACAAACGCATCAATGATCCGCGCGCGGCATCCAGTGGCGCATCCGAATAGTTCAACGGGCTACGATAATGACTGGTAAGAATAAAATAGCGGATTTCTTCTGCACGATAGCGTTCCAGCACTTCGCGGACGGTAAAAAAGTTACCCAGCGACTTCGACATCTTTTCTTCGTTGATGCGCACAAAGCCATTGTGCATCCAGACGTTGGCAAACTTGCAACCCGTCGCTGCCTCGGACTGTGCGATTTCATTTTCGTGATGCGGAAACTGCAAATCCATGCCACCCCCGTGAATATCAAAGTGGTCACCGAGGCAACGTGTCGACATCGCTGAGCACTCGATGTGCCATCCGGGTCGACCATCACCCCAAGGCGACGCCCAGCTCGGCTCGTCGGGTTTGGCGGCCTTCCACAGCACGAAATCCATCGGGTCACGCTTGCTGATATTGACTTCGACCCGCTCTCCCGCACGCAGATCCTCAAGTCGTTTACCGGACAACGCGCCATAGGACTCGAACGCAGACACTGAGTAGTAAACATCCTGATTGTCGCCAACATAGGCATACCCCTTGTCTATCAGGGTCCGAATCATATGAATGATGTCATCCATCGAATCGGTGGCACGCGGCTCCTGATCGGGGGCCATCACGCCGAGCGCGTCGCAGTCCTCATGCATCGCGGCGATAAAACGCTGGGTCAGCTCACCGATAGATTCATCGTTTTCATTGGCTCTTTGGATGATTTTGTCGTCAATATCAGTGATATTGCGGATATAGGTCAGGTCATAACCAGAGGCGCGCAGGTGCCGGGCAACGATGTCGAACACCACCAAAACCCGGGCATGGCCAAGATGGCAGTAGTCGTAAACCGTCATGCCACACACGTACATACGGGCCTTACCCGGCTCAATGGGGGTAAACGGCTGTTTTTGCCGGCCCAGAGTATTGTAGATAGTCAGCATGGGCGCAAGTTTATACGCTTTCGTTGCCTCAACAAACCCGTTATCATGCCGTTTTTCCAATGAATTTAGGTGATTAACGAAAATGTTTGGTCAATTACTTGCCCGCACCATGCCGATGTTGGCCCTAGTCTGGCTGGGCTTTGGCATCAGTGCCCATGCCGAGGAAGGCACAGCCGCAAAAACCGCCCCTTCCGCGATACTCATTGAAACCTCAATGGGCAATATTGAAGTTCAGTTAGACGCCGAAAAAGCGCCCATTACGGTCGACAACTTTCGCGCCTATATCACTGAGGGATTCTATGCCGGAACCCTGTTTCATCGTGTCATCCCCAACTTTATGATTCAGGGCGGCGGCATGGATGAGTCGTTCAGCAAAAAGACCACCCGTGATGCGATCAAGATCGAAGCCAACAATGGACTGAATAATGATCGCGGCACCATTGCCATGGCACGCACCAATGCACCGAATTCAGCCACGTCCCAGTTCTTTATCAACCTGATCGACAACGCCATGCTCAACCACACGGCTGAGAGTACGCGCGGCTGGGGTTATACCGTATTTGGCAAGGTCACCAAGGGCATGGACATCGTTGATGCCATCGCCAAAGTCGAGACCGGCGTTCATCAGGGACGACGTGATGTCCCCAAGACTCCGGTTGTCATTAAAAACATTTCATTGATTTAGTAACACGAGTTACCACAGGAGTTATTCATGGTCACGATGAACACCAGCTTTGGCGTCATCAAAATCGAGTTATACGCAGACAAGGCGCCCAAGACGGTCGCCAATTTTCTCGAATATGCCCGGGATGGCTTTTATGATGCTACGATTTTTCACCGCGTGATTTCCAATTTCATGATTCAGGGCGGCGGCTTCAATCCGGGACTGGAACACAAAGACACCCATGCTGCGATCGAGAACGAAGCCAGCAATGGCCTGTCAAACGAAATCGGAACGCTGGCAATGGCGCGTACCAGCGACCCGCATTCCGCGACCGCACAATTTTTCATCAACGTCTCGGACAACAAGTTTCTCGACTTCACCGCTGAAACGGCACAAGGATGGGGTTACTGTGTGTTTGCCAAAGTCACCGAGGGAATGGACGTGGTCGAAAAGATCAAGGCTGTTCCCACCGGCAACTCTCATGGGCATGGTGATGTTCCAACCAGTGATGTGATCATCGAAAGCATTGTGGTTGACGACTAGGCTAGACCATCATCGCCAAGCAAACCCTTTTTATATCAGACCTCCATCTGTGTGAGGAACGCCCTCACACACTGACCTTGTTCGAGACCTTCATGCGCGACCGCGCACCCGGTATCGATGCCCTGTACATCCTCGGTGACCTGTTCGAGGCCTGGGTTGGCGACGACGATCGCTGCGAGGCCAACGAGCGCATCGAGGCCAGCATCAAATCGTTAGTTGATGCCGGTACCGCGGTTTTTTTTATGCACGGTAATCGCGACTTCCTGATTGCTCAGGCTTTTAGTGAACGCACTGGCGCCTCCCTGCTAACCGACCCGTCCGTAATCAACCTCTATGGACAAGCGACCCTGCTGATGCACGGCGACAGCCTGTGTACCGATGACCTCAAGCATCAAGAGTACCGCGCGACCGCCTATACCGAACAAGGCAAGGCACAACTGTTGGCACACCCACTGGATGCGCGACTGGCCATGGCCAGTGCGGCACGCAAAAAGAGTCAGGCCAATAAAGAACTAACCCCAGCTGCGATCATGGATGTTAATTTGGATGCGGTGAGTGATGCGATGCGCGAACATCAGGTCAGCCATCTGATACACGGTCATACGCACCGCCATGCACACCATGAATTTGATCTCGACGGCAACACGGCACACCGCTACGTTTTACGCGAGTGGGTCACCGAGGGCGCGACGTTGGTCTGTAGCGAATCTGGTTGTGTAGAGGAAGTCATCGAGTAGCCGCGTCACAGCGAGTCTTTTACAACCGTCTGAGACACCATACGCGGCACGGCTTTACAAAAACTCCAACTCATTCTCCGAAAACCCGGCCCGCAACCGCGCCTCACGATGCATCGGCCCGGAACGCTTACCCGCCAACCCATACTCCTCCAGTAAATCCGCA
>DTRM01000076.1:7995-15895 GCA_012965975.1 Chromatiaceae bacterium
TGCGCTGATCACAAAAATAACGAAACCAACGTGACCCCGCCTCAACATGCGCGACCTCATCAGCCAATATGACTTCCAGTATCGCCGCCGTATCGCGATCACCCAGCGCATCCAGACGTTTGATCATTCCCGGTGCAACATCGAGACCACGTGCCTCGAATACCCTCGGTATCAACGCCATTCTCACCATCGGATCATGCGCACTGCGCCTTGCTGCATCCCACAGACCGTCATGTGCATCAAAATCGCCGTACGACCAGCCCAACTCGGACAGGCGCACCGACAACAAACGAAAGTGACGCGCCTCATCGGCGGCAACCGACAACCAGTCGGCGTAAAACTCGTCGGGCAAACCACGAAAGCGGTAGACTGCATCCAAGGCCAAATTAATCGCATTAAATTCGATGTGTGCAAGGGCATGAACAAAGGCACCTACCCCTTCGGGACTGGATAACTTTCGCTGCGGTAACGCTCGCGGATCAACCAACACGGGTTTATCGGGCCGCCCCGGATACTCGACGTCTGTAAACGCATGATCGTCGGCGACCTCAAGCTGGCCGTGCTGCCACAACGACATCAGTTCAGCCGTCGACGCTAGCTTCGATTCCACCTCGAAACAAACCAGACACTGCAGGGTTTCAACAAACAAGCTACGCATCGACATGCTCGACTACCACCATTACCAGATCCATGACGTTGGTTCCCGTTGGGCCCGTGTTCACCAGATCACCTGACAGTGCAAGAAAACCTCCAGAATCAAATCGCCTGATCGCGTTGTCGACGTTCCCACCATGTGCATGGCCTCGTGCTACCGTACCGCCATCCACTATCGTTCCCGTATCATCGCTATTGCCATCGCTGCCATCGGTGCCCACACACATCAGCGTGATGCCCGCCCTGCCTTTCATGTGTTGAGCCAACAATAGGCCCAGATGCTGATTACGACCCCCACGCCCCGGGGTGTCCGGCAACTGCACTGTGGTTTCGCCACCCCATAAATACAAGCCTGGATCAGCGTTCAGAACCACGCCAGCGATATGCCCTGCGGCGGTCTCGACGTCACCACCCAACATCTCGGGAGCAACCGTCACAGTAAAGCCCTGCTTGGTTGCATAGGCGACTATCGCTTCGACGGCATCGCCGTTACGGGCGATAATACTTGTCTCCACCAAACCGTTAGGCGCGTCGGTATTCGCCGCACACAATGACTGCAACCACTCCGGCACCGCGGTCAGATCAACCCGAGCATCACTCGGTGGTGTCAACAGACCCGATCCGATCATACCCGGATCGTCACCCATCACATCGGAGATCAGCAACACGCGACAAACACGACCACGCAGATTGGCAAGCAACTTGCCACCCTTGATCTTCGACAGGCACCGACGCACTTGATTGATGGTTTGGATCGGCAGACCACTGCCCAGCAACCAGTGGTTGGCACGTTGCAGGTCAGACAGTATTACGCCATCCGCCAAGACCTCAACCAGTGCCGATGCACCACCGGACAGAAGAAAAACGAACTCGGCGGTGGCGGGAGCCTGCTCCAGAAAGTGGACCAGTGCATCCCCTGCCGCAAGGCTGCGCTGATCCGGCAGCGGATGGCTACTGATAAGCGTTTGAACCGAGGCGAACGAGTTTAGTGGCGCGGCACAGTCATCACGACCGATTAGCAACAGCGCCTTACCTTGATGGCCCGCGATACCGAACGCATCGTCCGCACCCAGCGCCATCGAGCAGGCCGCCTTACCAATCGCGACCACATAGAGATTGTCCGCCGCAACCGGCGCATCCGACAAATGACTTGCCACACAGCGTCGACCATTCACCGCCGACAGGCCTGCCTGCAGGCAACGGTTCAGGAGTTCTCTGGTTGTCGAATGAGGCTCGACTATAGACTTACGCTCTTCTCTAGCTCTTGGAGCAACTTGGCTGGAGGCATATAGCCCGGCACGGATTTGCCCGACTCAAAATAAATGGCGGGGGTTCCCTCAACACCAACCTTCTTACCCAGCGAATAATGCATCGCAATCGGATTTTCACAGCTCGTGGTCTTTACCGAACGCCCCCCCTTCGCCTGCGTCATCGCCTTCTGCTGATCTGCGGAGCACCAGACGGACTCCGCCTTGACCCATGATTCCCCCTTGGGACCACTGCGTGGAAACAGCATATAGCGAATGGCAATACCGAGGTCGTTATACTGCGCCACTTGTCCGTGCAACTTGCGGCAATAGCCACAGTCGATATCGGTAAATACCGTGACCGTGTGTTTGGGGTTTTTGGGAGAAAACAGGATGACATCATCATCCGATACCTTGGCCAGCGTATCCGCACGCATCTTGTCGCGACGCGGCTCAGTCAGATTCTTGCCAGTGAGCATATCGATGAGTTCGCCACGCACGACATAACGCCCATCTTCGGTCATGTACAACAACTGTCCACCAAAAATGACCTCGTACAGACCCTGAATCGGGGTCTCAAGCACGCTGTCGGGCTTCTCGTCGGCCAACATCTGAGTGACCCTCGCCTCGACCTCCTCAAGCGTCGACGCGGCGCTGACCAGCAGTGGTAACAGGGCGGCCATCAGGCCTGCCAGTAATCGTCTGAAAAATCGCACAAAAACGCCTCGAAATCGCTAGTGACCGCGTATATGACCACGGATCATCCATAAAGATCCCCATAATACACGAACATTATCCCCTGGGGTGATGGGCCTCATGCAGGGTTTTCAGGCGTTCTCGCGCCACATGGGTGTAAATCTGCGTGGTGGACAAATCGCTGTGGCCCAGCAGCATTTGCACCACGCGCAGATCGGCTCCGTGATTAATCAAATGGGTGGCGAAGGCGTGACGTAGCGTATGCGGAGATAAATCCCCGCGTATCCCCGCGCGCGCCGCGTGCTTGCGAATCAAATGCCAAAAGGCCTGGCGCGTCATGCCCTGCCCCCGGTTGGTTAAAAATATCGTCGATACCGCGTGATCGCGAATAAAATCCGGGCGCACGTCACCCACGTAGTCGACCACCCTTTCGAGCGCCTCCTCACCCATCGGCACCAGACGTTCCTTATTACCTTTGCCAATCAGGCGCACAACGCCTTGGCGCAGATTGATCTGCTCCAGTGTCAGCGACACGAGTTCCGATACGCGCAAGCCGCTCGCATACAGCAACTCCAACATGGCTCGATCACGCAAGCCCAACGCCGTAGTCGTATCCGGTGCGATGAGCAATTGCTCAACATCGTGTTCCGACAACGTCATGGGCAAGGTATGTCCCAATTTCGGGGATTCGATATCGATGGTCGGGTCTATCGCAATGACCCCATGATGGACTTGATACTGATAGAAGCGTCGCAAAGATGACAAAATTCGCGACAGTGTACGTGCGGACACGCCCTCGATGCTGCGCTCAGCCAGATAGCCTAACAAGAGCGTGCGCGAGGCCAGCAATAGATCACTGGATTGCCTGCTCAACCAGATCGCGGTCAATCTCAAGTCACTGCGATAGGCGTTAAGAGTGTTCGCGCTGAGGCCACGTTCCATCCACATGGCATCGAGAAAATGCTCAATGATGGCGTCGGACTCAGACATTAGCCCATTGTATTTGGCAGCTCTCGTGCAGCAACAACCACCGTTTTCGCTGCAACACGTCGCCCTCAACCGCGCCGGCATAGCCTCCATTGCCATTAACGGAAACCACTCGATGACAAGGTCGTACGATCGGAACCGGATTCCACCGACAGGCATTGCCCACCGCACGCGCGCCACTGTGAACCTGTTGGGCAAGCTGGGCATAGGTCAACGTAGAGGCGGGTGGTATGTGTGCCAGCGCGTTCCAGACCCGGCGTTGAAACTCGGTTCCCTGCAAGTTTAGCGGTATCTCAAACGTATGCATCGGGTTATTAAAATAGGCCTCGAGTTCATGTTGAACCTCGCGCGCAAACCCACTCGCCGATCGGGGGTGTGGTGAAGTCTGGTCAATAAAGCGAAGCGCACACAACTGGTCGCCCTCGGTAGTTAACTCGAGCAGACCCAGCGGGCTGTCAATCACGACCATCCTGGTGAGATCAAAGTGTTTCATACACACTCTCACGCGCGACTTGCAAACGAATCGATTCAGGCACCATCAGGTAAGGCACCCGCGCGGTACCGCGATACAACAAAGCCCGCAGTGCGTGGCCGTCGATATCATCAGGGATAGTCGAATTTAGCCGCCGATGCGCCTCCTCACGGAAGCGCTCATCCGCACTCGAGAGCGCCACGACCGCAAGCATATAACGAGCCTGACCGGAATCATCTGCCGCTGCAAGCCACGCGGCATCATCGCCAATCAGTAGTTGATGTTGATTACCCAAACGCTGTCCCGCCTGAACGTAGGCATCCCACAGATCATCTGCCGTAATAAGTGTGTGTGCAAGCATCGGCGCAGCGGATTTGGTGGATACCAACGCCTGTTCCAGCGCCCGTAGACGCTCATCGTGCATACCCGCACTGTCCGCAACGGTCGCCAAAACTTGCCAGCCGTACTGCCGAACATCGGCATCCAGATTGATGTCGGCCAACAAGGCCGAAATCCCGGCCCACACGCCCTCGGTCGAACCCTGTTCTGACAACAGATTGGCGATCTGCAATAACACCACATCGTCCAATGCCTGGCTGCTGGACAACACATCTGCCGCGCGTGGGTAACGCGCCGTCAACAACAATGCGCGTATGTAAAGCGCGGTTAGCTCAACGTCCTCGGCGTGACCATCTTGACGTAATTTGCGTGCGGCAACATAGGCATCGTCGGCCGATTGATCCAGCAGATAACTGCGAATCACCATGACTCTCAGCTGCGTCAGTTGCTCAACCGATAGCGAATGGTCGTTCCAGATCAAGCCGCGCAGTGTGAGCCGGGCACGCGTACCTTGCCCTAACTGCAAATGGGCCTGCGCCTGCCGGACGTGAGCATCAAACAGAAAATCAGCGGACAGCTGGATACCGTACAGATCCACACGATCGACTGCCTGCGCCCAACGACCCGCCTTCTCGAAGGCGCTGAGACGAATCGCCTCCCAGGCTTCCCAACCGATCATGTCCTGCGCCAGTGCTGGTTGCGAACGTTCGATCAATGATAATGTGTCGCGCAGATCCGCCGCCTGACACCAGGGGGTCATGGAAACCAACAGAACCCATACACGCACTTTATTCAACTTATAGAAACCTCTGACTCACTCAACCGCGTCATGACAACGAAGTCTCATTGGTGCCCGCAACAAACTCCCTCTCCCACTACGGTTGCCGATATCTCAACAGGTCTACAGCTTCAACTCAACCCTGGGCGTGGCATCCCGTTCGGGCCCGATCGCCGGGTGGCAGACAAACAGGCGTTCTGCCGACACGCCGTGTCGTTCGATCATCTCGGTTTTAACGGCCAGCGCTCGACCACGCGCCAGTTCAAGCAGCGCTGCATCAGTCAGCGCCTCGGGTTCTTTATCTTTGTTCTCCGACTCAATCTGGCGCTCGGCCTCGCTGGCCATGCCACAGAGTTTTAACGTCAACTGGGGGCGAGCGCCGAGCAATTTGGCCAGCTTGGGGATGTAATCTTGGGCTTGCGGACCCAGAGCCAGACTGCCCGCGTCAAACTCGATGGCCTGAAGTGCTGCCGATTCGGCTTGTTTCTGTGCATCCTGAATCAGATTGGTCGCTGCGAGAATCGCGCCATAGGGCTGCAATGCGAACTTCAAATAGGTCATGGACGCGCTGGCAATGGCCTTGCCGATCGCTTGACGGATCACTGAGCTGACATCAAACTCCGGATTCTCCATATCGCCGCTGATCGGAATATCCATACTGATGTTGTCATCACCGTCACGCAGCATCGCAAGACCGGTGTCCAGTGGCACTGGGGCATCGATCTGAATCGGGTTACCCTCTTCATCCAGCGCTGCCTCAACCGTTAGCTGTGATAGCTTGATCGACTGACTGCCCTCAAAGCGGCCCTGCTTGATGGTTAAATCCAACGTTGTATTGATCTGCCCGCTGGTCAATACATAACCCAGTACATCGCGGGTATAGGAGGACATCGGCGGTAATTCCAACGCCGAGATTTCGGTCTTTAACTCAAGCGCCAGAGGCTGGCTGAACGCGGCCAGTTTGCCTTGGGTGCTTAACGTAGAGTGTTCACCGATCGTGCCCTTGATATCCAGACTCGCCGCTCGCTCTGGCTGCTCACTGTCCAGCGCACCGAGTCTTAACGAGTCGATAGCCAGCGTCTGTTCAAACGCCGGGGTGACAGACTGGTCCGAAAACCGGATGCGACCATGCTCGATGTGGATATCGGCCCAGCGCGTGCGCAGCGATGCTGCATCAGCATCTATGGCTTTATCATTCGACTCCGCGGTTTGCATAGGCATACCCTGTAGTTGACCGTCCTCGGCACGCCGTACATTCACTCTCAATTGACTCAGGACGAGGCTACCCAAGTCCAGACCGTCCACACTATCGAACTGTAATCGCGACGATGTCAGTTTTTGCAATTCGATCAACGCGGGCCCATCACCCGACGCCAATGCCAACTGTTGAATCGACAGGGGGCCATCCACCGAGTATTTCAGATTCGCTTCATCTTCGATGTGAATGGAGGAGTTTATATCCCACTCGATAGCTGCGACAGAGAGAATTTCACTAGCGTGTTTCCATTCAAGTTGCGAGAGACTCAGCAAACCGGTTTGCGCCAACTCAGTAAGACCGGCCTCATTGCGGACAACGGTTCCACGCAACTGCGCGTCAACCTGTCCATCGAATAATTGCCCAGAGAGCTTGGCCAGTGGTGTGATATCAATCGCGTCGAGTGCCATCTGCCAGTCGACATTCAACTCAGGGGCAAATGGCTGCAAGGTTGCATCCACGCTCAGCGGCTGATTATTGAGGTCGGCTCGCAACGAGATGCTGGTCTGATTATCTGGAGACCATTGCACCAGATTGGCGAGGCTGAACGTCGAGATCGACAGCAAGCGCTGAAATTCCGGACGTTGATAATTAACCACTGTGTCGGTTATATGCAGAGAGTCTAGCGCCAACTGCCATTCCGAACCACTAACCGACTCCCCTGAAGCGACGGATGGAATCAACAGACCGGCCACACGTAACTGATCCTCGATCTGCACGATACTGAGCGATGCACCCTGAATCCCAATCGATTCAATTTGAATCCGGTTTTTAAACAGCGGTAACCAGTCAACTCGTAGCGACAATTTCTGGATCTCGAGAACGCTATCGCCATCCAGACCCACACTGACACCGAGTACCCGAAACTTGCCCAGAAAGGGATTAAAATCGACATCCTCGATCACGACCGGGTGCAAACCCTGGTCGGACATCCAGCGCAGCGCCACGTATTTAATAATGATCGGCTTAACCGTCACCACAAAGGTAACCAAAACGAGAAAAATGATCAGTCCGCGTACGCCGCGCGATGTTCGGTCCATTAACACGATTTGTCCTTACTTCTTCTTAGCCAAAAAAAACGCCATGCATCGCATGGCGTTTTTATACCCATAAACCATCGCTGTTTATTTGCGATCGCGAATACGCTCTTTAATTCGAGCTGCCTTACCACGCAGATCACGCAGATAGTACAACTTGGAACGTCGCACGGCGCCACTGCGCTTAACGGTGATGCTCGCAATCATCGGGCTATAGGTCTGAAAGACTCGTTCCACACCCTCACCATGTGAAATCTTGCGCACCGTAAACGCGGAGTTCAAACCACGATTCCGTACCGCAATACACACACCTTCAAATGCCTGTAGGCGTTCGCGTTCGCCTTCCTTTACCTTCACCTGTACGACGAGCGTATCACCCGCGCGAAACTCTGGAATCTCTGCCGTCATTTGCTCGGCGTCGAGTTGTTCGATTAA
>DTRM01000076.1:15908-32420 GCA_012965975.1 Chromatiaceae bacterium
GAGATCCAGCGACCCATGCTCTTCTATATATTCATTCAACAGGCTCTGTTGTTCCGCAGACAATGCCTGTTCCGACAATAATTCTGGCCGTCTCTGCCAGGTTCGCCCCAATGACTGCTTGGCGCGCCAGCGACTAATCGCGGCATGGTTTCCACCCAGCAATACATCCGGCACACTCAGCCCATCCATCTCCCGCGGACGAGTGTAGTGCGGACAATCCAGCAAGCCGTCAACGAACGAGTCTTCCTGAGCCGAATCTTCATCACCGAGCGCACCGGGAATCAAACGCATCACCGCATCAATCACCACCATGGCGGGCAGTTCACCACCACTGAGGACGTAGTCCCCGATCGACCATTCCGCGTCGATTTCGAGTTCCATCAGGCGCTCATCAATCCCTTCATAACGACCCGAGACCAGGATAATCCGTTCTCGAGCGTATAATTCCTCGACGCCTTGCTGATCCAGCGGTCGTCCTTGCGGACTCATGCAGATCACATGGGCATCGCCATCGCCGTCTGCCTTGGCAGCCTGTATCGCGGCGCGCAACGGCTCAACCATCATCACCATGCCCGGACCACCACCAAACGGTCGATCATCCACGGTGCGGTGCCGGTCGCTGGTGAAATCCCGTGGATTCCACGTTTGCAAATCAAACAGACCGTTATCCAGTGCGCGTCCGGCAACGCCTGAACCAACCAATGATGTCACCAACTCCGGAAACAACGTGATGACATCAAAGCGCATCGCTAGTCCTCTGGGTCCCAATCGACGGTTAGCACGCCGGCTTCCAGATCGACCGAGATCACAAAATGATCCAGTACAAACGGGATCAAGCGTTCACGATCTCCGTGAACCACCAACACATCGTTGGCGCCGGTCTCCATCAGGCTATCGACCTTACCAAGATCAACGCCTTGGGTAGTCACCACCTTGAGACCTTCAAGGTCGGACCAAAAATATTCGCCTTCCTGCGGCGGCTCAAACTGTGAGCGACTCACTCCGATATCGCAGTTGATCAGTACCCGCACCTCGTCTCGATCGTGAAAACCATCAACATGGGCGACAACGCCCTTGCCGTGTTTCTGTCCATCGAGTAATTCATACTGTTGCCAGCCATCTCGCGTCTTCAGATACCAAGGGCGGTAACCCAAGATGCCTTCTCGTGGCTGCGTGTCGGAAAAGATGCGAACCCATCCCTTTACACCATAAACGCCGGAGACTCTTCCGATGACGACCAGGTCATCGGGTATATCGTTTGCCATGCCGGGTTACCCCGAGCAGTCAGACTTAAGCAGCCGCTACCGCCTTACCTGCCTTTTTGGCCAGTTGTGCAACACGATCACTCAGTTGGGCACCGCGGCCTTTCCAGAAATCGATGCGCTCCAGATCAATGCGCAGCGTTTCCGCATTGCCTTTCGCAACCGGGTTAAAAAACCCCAGACGCTCAATGTAACGACCATCCCGCTTCATGCGGCTGTCAGTGACGACGATGTGATAAAACGGACGCTTTTTGGCGCCGCCCCGAGATAAACGAATTGTGACCATGAAAATCTGACCTTCAATAAGAAGAATGCGCAACTAAACCGAGCATTTTACGAGAATTTTCGGAAAAAGAAAGGGCTAATGAAAAAGACCCTCACCTTGGCCCTCTCCCAGGGGGAGAGGGGGGTTAGAATGGCATCCCGCCGGGTGGGGGCATCCCGCCGGGTGGGAACTTGCCGCCCATGCCCCGCATCATGTTCTTCATGCCACCTTTGGACATTCTTTTCATCATTTTCTGCATCTGCATAAACTGCTTGAGGAGCCGGTTTACCGCCTGAACCTGGGTGCCTGAGCCCGCCGCGATGCGTTTTTTTCGGGATCCCTTGATGACTTGAGGAAATTGGCGCTCGTGCAGCGTCATCGAATTGATAATCGCGATCATCGGCACGAACTGGCCATCATTGACCTGGGCCTTGACCTTATCGGGGATCCCACTCATGCCGGGCATCAGCTCCATCAGCTTGCCCACGCCGCCCATATTGGACATTTGCAGCATTTGCTCACGGAAATCCTCCAGATCGAAGCCCTTGCCCTTTTTTAGCTTGTTCGCCAGCTTTTCCGCTTTTTTGTGATCGACCTTGCGCTCGACTTCTTCGATCAGGCTGAGGACATCGCCCATGCCCAAAATACGTGACGCCAAGCGGTCGGGATAAAACGGCTCCAATGCCGTGGTCTTCTCACCCACGCCAATGAACTTAATGGGCTTGCCGGTGATCTGGCGTATCGACAGCGCGGCACCACCGCGGGCATCGCCATCAGTCTTGGTCAACACCACACCGGTTAGTGGCAAGGCCTCATTGAACGCCTTTGCCGTGTTGGCGGCATCCTGGCCTGTCATGCTGTCCACCACAAACAGGGTTTCAACCGGGTTGACCGCGCGGTGCAAGGCCTTGATCTCGGCCATCATTGCGTCGTCGACATGCAGACGACCTGCCGTATCAACAATCACCACATCCTTGAACTGGCGTCGTGCGTGTTCGATCGCTGCATTCGCGATGTCGACCGGCTTCTGACTGGTATCGGATGGAAAAAATTCGGCGCCCACTTCCGCCGCCAGGGTTTTTAACTGCTCGATCGCCGCGGGACGGTACACGTCACAGCTGACGACCAGCACAGATTTCTTTTCGCGCTCACTGAGATAACGTGCGAGCTTGGCGGTACTGGTGGTTTTACCCGAACCCTGCAGACCCGCAACCAGCACCACGGCGGGAGGCGCCGCCGTCAGGTCAAGTGTCTGGTTCTGTTCGCCCATGACCTTGACCAACTGGTCGTGTACGACCTTAATAAAGGCCTGACCGGGACTCAGACTGGATAACACCTCCTTGCCCATCGCCTGTTCGCGAACCTGCTCAACAAAGTCCTTGACCACGGGCAACGCGACGTCGGCCTCGAGCAGGGTGCGACGCACCTCGCGCAGGGTGTCCTTGATGTTATCTTCAGTCAGACGACCCTGATCGCGAATATTTTTCAGTACCCGCCCAAGGCGTTCACTCAAACTATCAAACATGGGTTAACTCGCTCATCAACAAGAAGCCTGTAGTGTACCCTATCTATTAGGATTCCCCTCACCCTAGCCCTCTCCCGCAGGGGGAGGGGATTTATTAATGTGCTATTCCCCCGTTACCTGTGCGATCATCAGACCTGCCTATGAATACGATGATTATCAGCGCCCTGTGCATCCTGTTATACCTGTCGACCAGCTGGCTACTGGGCCTGCGGGTCGCGCGTGGCAGTGAGGCAAGCGCTGAACCCAAGCTGGGGCTGATTGCGCTCGGTTTCGGTGCACTAATCTTGCACGCCAGTATCAGTTACAACGCCATCGTCCTGTCCAACGGTCTTGACCTGAGTCTGTTTAATGCCGCTTCGCTCATCACGTTGATCGCGACGCTGATGTTTTTGCTGACTGTCATCCGCACCCCAATCGAACCCCTCGGGATCATGATCCTGCCGTGCTCCGCGCTGACGATTGCGTTGGCGACCTGGTTTCCATCGCAAACCGCACTGATCGTAACCGGTGAATGGCAATTGAAACTGCATATTATTACCTCGCTGATTGCGTACAGTCTGTTCTGTCTGGCGGCGGTTCAGGCTGGCCTGTTGGCAATTCAGGAAAAGCGCTTGCACGCCCGTCACCCCGGCGGCTTCCTGCGCGCTTTACCGCCACTGCAGAGCATGGAGACCCTGCTGTTTGAAATCATATGGGTCGGCTTTGTACTACTCACCATTGGCCTGTTAACCGGGTTCTTTTTCCTCAGTGATATGTTCGCACAGCACATCGTGCACAAGACCTTTCTGTCGATCTGTGCCTGGCTGATTTTTGGCACCTTGCTGTGGGGGCGTGCCACACATGGCTGGCGTGGTCGTACAGCAACGCGTTGGACCCTGTCCGGTTTTGTCGCCCTGCTGCTCGCTTATCTAGGCTCAAAACTGGTTTTGGAACTGATCATCGCCTGATTCTCGCTTAAGGGTTTCCCCTCTAACGCCGTCATTTTACTTGACAGGTGACCCCCTGATACCTCGAAATAGACTTAGCTCGGTAACATAGGCCTCCCAGATTGAGTGATATTCCCTTAAGTACGTTATTTATCGTGCTGTTTTTCCTGATATTTTTATCCTCCATGTTCTCCGGATCAGAAACAGCACTGATGACGCTGAACCGTTATCGAATGCGCCACAAGGCGCAAATGGGGCACCGCGGTGCGCGGGCGGCCGAGCATCTGCTGACGCGTCCAGACCGACTCATCGGCCTGATTCTGCTCGGCAATAACTTCACCAATATTCTGGCCTCATCGATTGCCACACTGATCGCACTGCGGCTCGGTGGCGAGGAGGCGGTGGCGATCGCCGCGGGTCTGCTTACCTTCGTGATACTGATTTTCGCCGAGGTTGCGCCAAAAACCTTCGCCGCCGCGCAGCCAGAACGCATCGCCTACCCTGCTGCGCTGATTTACAAACCGTTGTTGAAAATTGCCTACCCCATAGTGTGGCTGGTCAACCTGATCGCGAATGGCTTGCTAGGCCGTTTCGGTATTTCACACCAAGATGTCGAGAGTGGCGCACTGAACCGCGATGAACTTCGAACCGCCGTGATCGAAGCCGGCGCACGGATTCCCGAGCGTCACCAAAGTATGCTGCTGAATATCTTTGATCTCGAAGATGCCACCGTTGAAGACATCATGGTGCCACGCAACGAGGTGTTTGCGATTAACCTGCTGGATGACAAGGATGACCTGCCCAAACAGATTACATCGGTGCGCTTTACCCAGGTTCCTGTCTACGAAGATCACATCGACAACATCATTGGGGTGATGCCGATGCGCAAGGCGCTGCTCGCCTTGCAACAGGGTGGGCTCGATGTCGATGCGATTCGCCAGATGCTGGTGCAACCCTACTATGTACCCGAGGGAACACCGCTCAATCGTCAGCTGCTCAACTTCCAGCGCCAATCAGAGTACATGGGGCTAATCGTGGATGAGTATGGTGACCTGCAAGGCATGGTGACGCTGGCCGACATTCTGGAGGAAATCGTGGGTGAGTTTACCCACGATTTTGGACTCACCTCACGCGAGGTTCATCCGCAACACGATGGCAGCTTTCTGGTCGACGGTGGGGCCAATTTGCGCGACCTGAACCGGTCGATGTCGTGGCAACTACCCATTGACGGACCGAAGACCCTGAGCGGCCTGATCATCGAGTATCTCGAGGCCATTCCCGAACCGGGAACCAGCCTGCTGTTGGCGGGTTATCCGGTGGAAATCGTCAAGGTGAAAGACAACGTGGTCAAAACTGCACGCCTGATACCCGGTGCGAGACGCGCCGATATCACCGAAAATTCGCCCGTTCCCTAGGTATAGCGAACCCGCTCCAAAATCGAAAATATTCGTGGCGGAACTGCGACTTCGAGCTATACTTTTGCCCAAAGTGGCCGATATTATCAAGGATATGGCACTTATCCGGCTTACATTGAACTTCCGCGACCAACCCCTGCAGACCTTCGAGCTGTCACAGGCAGAGATTACTATCGGTCGCGATGACCGTTGCGACATCCAGATTGATAGTCTTGCCGTCGCGCCCCACCACGCCTCAATCCTGACCAACCAGAGTGAGGCGACGCTGGTGACTCAGGATAGTGAGTTTGAGACACGACTCAATGAGCGCAAGATCACTGACACGGCCCTCAAGGCGGGCGATCGCATCGGTATTGGCAAACACAGCCTGAGTTGTGATTATCTGGGTTCTGCCTCGCAGGCCACACCGATCAACGACCATGCCGCACCCAACATCAAGGCCTGTTTTCTGCAGATGATGAACGGCTCAGAGTTGGGTCGTCTGGTACCGCTGGATCGAGCCATGGTTAAGATCAGCACGCCCGAGGGGCATGTGATCGCTATTGTTCATCGCGAAGGCGGGTATTTTGTGTCTCAACTCAAAGGCGGCGAGGCACCGGTAGTCAATGGCGAATCCATTGGTGACCACAGCCAACAGCTCGAAGATGGCAATACCATTGAGATAGGCAGTAAACGTCTGCAATTCTTTGTTCAGTAGGACTGATAACGGGGGAATGATCATGAGCGCAAATGCAACTTCTGAAGAAAAACGTCGGTTTCATCGGGTATTGTTTGATATCCCCTGCACCATTCACAATCAATCCGGTTCCTGGGACACCCGCGTCATCGACTTTTCGTTAAATGGCGCGCTGGTTCAAACCCCAGACGGCTGGACGGGCAATGTCGATGATGTCTTCGAGCTAAGCACTCCGCTCGACTCCGGCGACCGAGTCATTCGCATGGAGGTCGCCGTATCACATAGCGAAGACGCCCATCTTGGCCTTCACTGCACCCACATCGACGTCGACAGCATCTCTCACTTACGTCGCTTGGTTGAGCTCAATCTCGGTGACATGTCGTTACTGGAACGTGACCTGAGCGCATTGGTGTCACCCTAGCTCGTTTCAAAACACTGCATCCAACACTTGTGACAAACGCGAAACGGCTTGCACTTCGATCCCGTCGATCGACTCTTTCGGCGCATTGCCCTTGGGGATAATCGCCTTCTTGAATCCATGCTTGGCGGCCTGACGCAAACGATCCAGACCACCGGGAACCGGCCTTACCTCACCGGCCAGACCCACTTCGCCAAATACCACCAGACCTGACGGCAGTGCGCGGCTGCGAAAACTCGACAACACCGATAGGATCACCGCAAGGTCTGCACCCGTTTCGGTAATACGGACACCCCCCACCACGTTTGCATAGACATCCTGATCGAACATCGCAATACCCCCGTGGCGATGCAGCACCGCCAGCAGCATCGATAGACGATTCTGCTCCAGACCCAAGGTCACACGACGCGGATTACCGAGATGGCTTTCGTCTACAAGTGCTTGCACCTCAACCAACAAGGGGCGACTGCCCTCGCGCGTCACCATAATGGCACTACCGGGCGTATCTTCGTCGTGCCGCGACAGAAAAATAGCCGACGGGTTGGTGACCTCACGCAGCCCGATATCGGCCATCGCAAACACACCGATCTCGTTGGCCGCACCGAAACGGTTCTTTACCGCACGCACAACTCGAAACTGGGTTCCGGTATCGCCTTCAAAATACAATACCGTATCCACCATATGCTCAAGCACACGTGGACCGGCCAATGTCCCTTCCTTGGTAACGTGGCCGACCAGAAACAATGCCGTACCCGTCTGCTTCGCATAACGCACCAATTGCGCAGCACTCTCGCGCACCTGCGATACTGAACCTGGTGCCGACTGCAATGCGGAACTGTATACGGTCTGCACCGAATCGATCACCAACACGTCGGGTTTAAGGATTTGCGCTTGGGCAATGATATCGTCGACGCTGGTCTCGGCCAGCACATTGAGTTCGCCGGCTTCGAGCCCAAGACGCTGCGCACGCAAGCGAACCTGTGGCAGCGACTCCTCACCGGTCACGTATAACGCGGTGGCACTCTGACTCAGATGCACCAGAGTCTGTAGCAACAGGGTCGATTTACCCACCCCCGGGTCACCACCAATCAACACCACGGAACCGGATACCAACCCGCCACCCAGTACGCGATCAAATTCACCCATACCGGTGGTCGTACGGATCTCAGCATCGACGGTAATCTCGGACAGTGCCTTCACCCCCAGCACCGCCGTGCCGCCGGTATAGCCGACAAACCGACTCGACTTGGCGCTCGCTTTGGTGGATCGTGCTACGGCTTCTTCCAGCGTATTCCACTCGCCACAGTCCGAGCACTGCCCCGACCACTGTCCATGACTCGCACCGCAATCGCGGCACGCATAAACTACTTTCTTTTTCGTTGCGGTTACCATGTCTCGTTCTCAAACAATATCTGTGATGAATCCCGTCTCCCGGAGGGAGAAGGAACAAAAACTTTCTTTGTTACCATTAATCAACAAATTCATACTGGACGCGCGCGGTCACACCGCATAACAAATCATACGCAATGGTCCCGGCACACTGTGCGATTTCATCGACCGGCAAATCCCGCCCCCACAGTACGGCCGACGAACCGATGTCGGCGTCACTGATATCACTCAGATCAACTGTGATCATATCCATCGACACCCGACCGACTAGCGGCGCGCGCTGGCCAGCCACCCATACCGGCGTACCGCTGGGTGCGTGACGGGGATAACCGTCGGCGTAGCCAGCGGCAACCACGCCAATTCGTTGCACCCGATCGCACACGTAGGCTGCACCATAACCTACCGTATCGCCGGCTTGTAAATCATGGATCGCGATCAACTCGCTGTGCAATTCCATGACTGGCTGCAGATCAAGCATGTCGGCACTGATATCCAGCAGCGGTGACGCGCCATACAACATAATGCCGGGACGAACCCAGTCACGATGCGCGTCAGGCCAAGCTACAATACCCGCTGAATTGGCCAGCGAGGTAGGATAGGTCAGGGTATCGGTGACAGAATCAAACTGTTGTAACTGGTGTCGCGTGGCTTCACTGCCCGACTCATCGGCACAGGCGAAATGACTCATCAACACGATGTCATCGGTAATTGCCCGCAACCGCGACAGTGCATCCTTCACATCTCGGGGCGCAAAGCCCAACCGATGCATCCCGGTATCCACTTTCAACCAGAGTGGCATCGCCTGATTCGCTTGCTCGAACAACACCAGTTGGTGAGGCGCATGAACCACACAGGCAAGATCTAGGTCACGCGCCTGCGCCAACGCTAAATCGTCATGAACACCTTCAAGCAACAAGAGCGGTTTATCACACCCCGCATCACGCAACGCGCTGGCTTCTTCGATACGTGCGACCGCAAAGGCGTCGGCAGCTGACAGTGCGGTAGCGACTTCGCACAGTCCATGGCCATAGGCATTGGCTTTAATAACCGCCATGACCTTGGCATCGGGACAAAAATCGTGAACGCGCGCAAGATTATGGCGCAAGGCAGAAAGATCAATACGCGCTCGAACACCCGTAGATGATGCCGTCGCTCTCACTGCATCAATAATCGGGGCCTGAATAGGCATCCATGGTGAAATTTTCAAACCGGGTGTACTGACCCAAAAACGTCAACCGACAGGTTCCGATGGGCCCATTACGTTGCTTAGAAATAATGATCTCGGCGATACCCTTGTCGGCGCTATCCTCGTTGTAGACCTCATCGCGGTAGATGAAAATGACCAGATCGGCGTCCTGCTCAATACTGCCCGACTCACGAAGATCCGACATCACTGGACGCTTGTTCGGGCGCTGCTCCAGATTTCGATTCAATTGAGACAGCGCGACGACTGGACAATTGAGTTCGCGCGCCAGTGATTTCAATGAACGTGAGATTTCTGAAATTTCAGCCGTACGATTATCCGTGGCCGATGAGGTCTGCATCAGCTGCAGGTAATCAATAATGATGCAACCAAGTTGACCGTGCTCACGTGCAAGACGACGTGCTCGCGCGCGAAGATCCACCGGAGTCAATCCGGCGCTATCGTCAATATACAGCTTAGCACTGGCCAAAATACTGACCGCAGATGCCAATCTTGGCCATTCGTCTTCTTCCAGCTTGCCGGTGCGCACACGATGAGAATCAATACGACCTAACGAGGCCATCAAACGTAATGCCAACTGCTCGCCCGGCATTTCCATACTGAACACCGCGACCGGTTTGTCTCCCTTGATCGCGATATTCTCAGCGAGATTCATGGCAAAACTGGTCTTGCCCATGGATGGACGACCGGCGACGATGATCAGATCCGAGTCCTGCAACCCCGAGGTCATGTTATCGAGATCGGCAAACCCGGTGCTCTGCCCTGTGATCGGTTCGTCGCTCTGAAACAGGGCCTCGACCCGATCGACCGCGCCCACCAACAAATCCTTGATGGAGGTAAAACCTGCCTGATTGCGTGCGCCCTGTTCGGCGATCTTGAACACCCTTGACTCAGCTTCGTCCAACAACTCGCGTGAGGTGCGACCCTCCGCGTCGTAGACCGAAGTGGCGATGCCGGTGCCCACGGTTGCCAACTGTCGCAATACGGAACGCTCGCGCACAATATCAGCATAGGATTTTATGTTTGCTGCACTGGGGGTGTTTTGCGCCAACTCACCGAGATAAACCAGACCGCCGGCATTCTTAAGCTCGCCCTTGGACTCCAGCACCTCGGACAAGGTCACCACATCATAGGGTTCACCCTTGTCGGCCAGTTGGCCAATGGCACGAAAGATCTGGCGATGGTCGGCTCGATAAAAATCCTCGTCGTAGACGCGGCCGGCGATATGAATCCAGGATTCATTATCCAGCATCAAGCCGCCGAGCACCGATTGCTCTGCCTGAATGGAATGCGGGGGAACGCGCAGCAGGCGCGGACTGGTGTCGTCAGAAGACGGGGAAGGTACCGATGTGAATGCTTCGCTCATGGGTAGGACTATAACGAAAAAGGCGGGAGTTGGGGAGTGGAAATGTGGGAAAGACCCTCACCCCAACCCGCTCGCGGAGGGAGAGGGGGATGCTTCGGTATGGGATCGTAAAGTAAAACGCGGCAACCATCTGCCCCCCTGGCCCTCTGGGAGAGGGCCAGGGTGAGGGGGTTACTAAATAACGAACGAATTAATCTTCAGCAACAACAGTGACTTTGATCGTGATGTTCACGTCGGTATGCAAGTGCAGCACAACATCGTACTCACCGGTGTTGTGAAACGCGCCGTCCGGCAGTCGTACTTCCTTCTTCGCCAGACCCACGCCAGCCGCCGTAACGGCCTCGGCAATATCAGTGGTTCCGACAGAACCGAAGAGCTTACCTTCGTCACCAGCTCGACGCGCGATGGTGACTGCAACCGTCGACAGCGCAGAACCCCGCTTCTCAGCGACACCTAATGCGTCCTCTGCGGCTTTCTCATGCTCGGCACGAGTGGCCTCGAACTCAGCCAGATTCGCGGCGGTCGCCGGCTTGGCCTTACCCGTGGGGATCAAGAAATTACGCGCAAAACCGGGCTTTACACCAACACAATCGCCCAAGTCACCAATTTTTCCTACTTTTTCGAGGAGAATGACATCCATCACCCTTACTCCCAAATTCAAATTAAAAACAACCTGCCGGTCGTCGCCTGATTCACATCTGACGAGACGCCCAACGGGCACGAAAATCCATTACTACATCCAACAAGCCAACGAGGCCCAACATCAGCGCCATCTGTGGCATCGCAACGGCCGTGAGCACATACATCGCAATCAACCACGCGACGTGGGCTCCTGCACGCTGCACAATCGCGTGTGCAACCGCCAATCCCTGAAACACGAATATCGACAATACTGGCATCGATAAATCCGAACTCAACTGCCCCGCCGTCCCCGACAACACCAGCGAACCCGCCAACAACATCACACCCAACATCGCGGTGCGTATCGAAAATCGCAGCGCGTGAAACTCGGTCTGAAACCCACCGGGGTTATACAGACGCGACTGCCACCAACGCCCCAACAGCAAACAGCCAATCATACTAACGATTACGCTGGACGCCATAATTCGGGTCATCAGCACCGCGTAGCGATGTACCATATCGGCATCAAACTGATCGCCGGACAAACCCGCGGAACTTAACACCTGCGGCAACACGCGATCTAATCCGTCTTGCCATAACGATGTCGGGTCACCGATCACCGCGTAGGTCAATAAAATAGCCGTGCCCGCGATCGCTACCGCGGTTTCAAATGCCAATGACAATGAGCGCGTCACACGCAGCATCTGTGCCATTAACAACACTGGTAACCACGACACCAAGGCCATGATGACCAAACTTGTCGATATCTCGGCCCGCTGAAAGGCCAACAGGCTCAATACCCCGATCGCGGCCCCACTCAGGGCCATGATCACCAACGTACTACCTAACCCCCGGCGTAACGCAACCAGAGCAACGGTCGCAATACCCAGATACGCCAGCGGCGGAAAGCGCAGCGCAAGCATCGCGCATACGCTGATCACCAGTACCGCACTGACGTGACCTCGCATCGCAAACGCGGCCAACCATTGCATCGCGGAATCCCGCCGAAATCTTGCGCTAGTGCGCGTCCGTGTACGGCAACAGCGCAAGAAAACGTGCGCGCTTGACCGCAGTTGACAGCTGACGCTGATACTTTGCCTTGGTACCGGTAATACGGCTGGGCACAATCTTGCCGGTCTCGGTGATATAACCCTTCAGCAGATTGGTGTCCTTGTAATCAATCTCAGTGATACCTTCAGCGGTAAAACGACAATATCTACGACGACGAAAAAAGCGTGACATAACAGGCCTCTATATTCTGTTGTTCAATTCAAATTCGATCAGGGCAGCCAGACTACTCTGCAGCTGCCGGTGCGGCTTCTTCAGGCACAGGCGCCGCCGGTGCAGCCCCTCGATCACCTCGATCACCTCGATCACCTCGATCACCTCGATCACCTCGATCACCTCGATCACCTCGATCACCTCGATCCGATGAGGACTCTTCTTCTGGTGCCTTGATCAGCGGTGAATCGGCGGTCACAGCTGCTTTCATACGCATGGTCAGGTGGCGCAGAACGGCGTCATTGAACTTGAATGCAGTTTCAATATCTTCCAACGATTCCGAACCACACTCGATGTTCATCAGAACATAGTGGGCCTTGTGAATCTTGTTGATGGGATAAGCCAAATGGCGACGGCCCCAGTTTTCAAGGCGATGGATCGTGCCATCACGGGACTCAACCATTTCGCGATATTTCTCAATCATCGCGGGGACTTGCTCGCTCTGGTCCGGATGGACCATGAACACGATTTCGTAGTGTCTCATTGGTATTCCTTGTGGTTAATTCAGCCTCCCATCACCGTGCCAGAGACAGGATGTGGTGAAGCAAGGCGGATGGCGACTGCTTTCTGCCCTCCGTAAAACGGGGATATTACTTGATTTTTCTTGGGTTTACCACTGCTGGGTGGGGCGTGGTATTGCTGACCCTCCCTCGGGGAGAGGGTCAAGGGGAGGGATCAATCCCGGGTCAAATCCCACAAAAGTGGGCCACTCTGGTCGAGCCAGACGACATAATCGTCATTCGCCGCGGCCAGCACCGACTCATTGTCATGCAACATGGCGATCATCTGCTGTTGTTCTGGGGGAAGTCCAGACCCGGGTTATAACCGGCGCGTCGTCAGGTAGAACGTCTCTGCCTTGCGGCCTCGAACAGGCAAACACCAGTGGCGACCGAGACATTGAGGCTGCTGACAGCCCCGGCCATCGGGATGGACGCGAGATAGTCACAATTTTCCCGCGTTAACCGACGCAGGCCCTTGCCTTCGGCGCCCAGCACCAGGCCAATCGAACCTTTAAAATCAAGCTCATATAAGGTTTGCTCGGCCTCGCCGGCGGCGCCGACCAACCACACACCCTGCTTTTGCAATGCCTTCAGGGCGCGGACCAGATTGGTCACCTGAAACACCGGCACGGTTGAGGCCGCGCCCGACGCAATCCGACATACGGTCGGGGTCAGGCCACAGGCCTTGTCTTTGGGTACGATCACCGCATCCACGCCGGCCGCGTCGGCGCTACGCAGACAGGCACCCAGATTGTGCGGATCCTGCACACCGTCAAGAATCAATAAAAACGGTGGACCGTCGATCTCTTCCAACAACCCGTCCAACTCGGCTTCGTTGCGCAGACTTGGCATCTGCACCTGGGCAACCGCGCCCTGATGATTCACGTCGTCGGAGACCAGACGCTCTAAATCATCCCGAGGCACATGGCGTACCTTGATCGACTGCGCGCGTGCCTGCGCCTCCAGTTTGCTAATCCGATTATCCGAACGCTTGGAGTCGAGCCACAACAACTCAACCGCCGGACTGCTATTCGATAGCGCCGCCTCAACCGCATGAATACCATAGATGTAATCCGACGGACTCATCCGCGTCTGCGTCGCCGACGTTTCTTTGGCTTGTCGGATGACTGCGTATCGGGTTTCGTGTCTACCTTGCTTTTGGGACCCGTCTTGGATCGGGATTTCGACTTCCTGGTTTTGGATTTTGGCTTACGAGCCGGTGCATCTCCACCCACCTTTTCCAACGGCTCCAGATCAATTTTTCGATCATCCAGATTAACCCGCACGACCTTAATGCCAATGCGATCACCCAAGCGATAGACCTTGCCACTGCGCTCGCCGGTCATGCGATGACCCGCCGGGTCATGATAAAAATAGTCGCGACCCAACGAGGTGACGTGTACCAACCCCGTCACATACACATCATCCAGTTCGACAAACAAACCAAACGATGACACACCGGTGATGGTGCCGCTAAAATCATCGCCGATGTGATCCATCATGAACTCACACTTGAGCCAATCCATGACATCCCGCGTGGCTTCATCCGCGCGTCGCTCGGTAGTCGAACAATGCTCACCGTGGGTCACCATCGCCTGCTCCGAATAGGCAAACAATGATGGATTTTTACCCGACAATACATGACGAATAGCGCGATGCACCAAAAGGTCGGGGTAGCGTCGAATCGGCGATGTGAAATGCGCATAGGCCTCATGCGCGAGACCAAAATGCCCCTGATTGTCTGGCGTATAAACCGCCTGCGACAGCGAGCGCAGCAGCACCGTTTGAATCATGTGTGCGTCGGGTCGATCCCTGACTTGATTGAGTAACCGTGCATAATCCACCGGCTGCGGTTTCGCGCCCCCCCCCCAGTCGCAACGCCAAACCACCCAGGAACTCATGCAGTTCGGCCAACTTCTCTTCGCCTGGCCCATCATGCACTCGATACAATGCCGGCATGTCGTTGCGTTCAAGATAGCGCGCCGCACACACATTCGCGGCGATCATGCATTCTTCAATCAGTTTGTGCGCATCGTTTCGCACAACGGGAACCACCGCATCAATCTTTCGATCTTCGCCAAACACAATGCGCGTCTCGGTAGTCTCAAAATCGATAGTGCCACGTTCGTTGCGCGCCTTGAGTAACGCCTTATAGACGCCATACAAGTTATCCAAATGTGGCGCCACCTCGGAAAACAGTGCCCGTGTTGAGTGTTTTCGCTCAACAATAATTTCCGCGGCCTGATCATAGGTAAGCCGCGCATGAGAACGGATCACCGCATTGCAGAAGGATGAACGCGTGATCTTGCCAGCATGATTGATGTACATATCGCACGCCATCGACAAGCGATCAACGTTCGGATTCAACGAACAAAGCCCGTTCGACAACACCTCGGGCAACATCGGAATGACCTGACTGGGAAAGTACACCGAGTTACCCCGATTGTAGGCCTCCACATCCAGCGCCTTGCGCGGTCGCACATAGTGGGCAACATCGGCAATCGCTACAATGACACGCCAACCTTTGGGTTTCGGCTCGCAATACACCGCATCATCAAAATCACGTGCATCCGCACCATCAATGGTCACCAGTGGCAAGTCACGCAGATCCACGCGTCCCTTGAGCGCGGCACTCGGGATGGTCGATGAGATTTTATTCGCCTCGGCATCAACCGCACTTGGCCACTCTGCAGGCAAATCATAGCTGCGAATGGCGACTTCGATTTCCATGCCGGGTGCCATGTGTGCGCCCAACACTTCCACTACTTTACCGACGGGCTGATTACGCTTCGAGGGCTGTTCGGTAATCTCAACGACAACGATCTCACCTTCTTTTGCCTTTTTGTGCGCCTTCGGCGGTATTAGAACGCGATGCGCGATGCGTTTGTTCTCTGGCGTCACAAAGGTGATGCCCTGCTCACGGTACAAACGTCCAACCAAACTCGTGGTGCAGCGTTCAAGGATCTCCACCACTGCGCCCTCGCGACGCCCGCGACGATCCAGCCCCGCGACGCGCACCAGAACACGATCACCCGGCATCAATGACCGCATCTGCCGCGGCCCCAGAAACAGGTCATCGCCGCCCTCGTCCGGACGTAAAAACCCGAAACCATCGGGATGACCCAGTACGCGGCCTGCGATCAAGTCACGAGGGTTCACGCGACAATATTCATTACGCCGGTTGCGCAGCACCTGGCCATCTCGCACCATCGCGCCCAAGCGCCGGCCCAACGCAATGGCCGCCTCTTCGTCCTGGATGGCAAGGCCATCCTGAATTTCTTCCAACTGCGCGGGTGCACCGAACTCGTCCAGCCATTGCAGAATAAATTCGCGGCTCGCGATCGGCGATTCATAGCGCCGCGCTTCACGCGCATGATGAGGATCCGTTGATCCTTTTTTACGTCTTGTCATGGGTATTTTTCCAATCACCATCAAGAAATGATGGCATATCAGACACTTAGTACAGTAATCGCCACAGATTGACAACTAATTAATGGGTCGGTAGAGTCTGCGAGTCCTCAATCGAGGGAATTTTCGCACTTCTGCCGAGGTGGTGAAATTGGTAGACACGCTAGCTTCAGGTGCTAGTGGGGGTAACCCCGTGGAGGTTCAAGTCCTCTCCTCGGCACCAAATTGCAAGGCCATAAAAAATCATAATAACTGT
>DTRM01000077.1 GCA_012965975.1 Chromatiaceae bacterium
CTAAATTTACGATCTTCGACCGCAATCAAAAAATCAATCATTTGGCTGGACTATCAGGTTAGGGAACGCTTCGATGGTGCCCTTTGGGCGGTCCCCGCCAAGGTTTATGCACGGGCGCTGGAGCTCTACGTCGGTGCCGAGCTATCGCTCTCTGACGTGCAGTCAGAACTAGCCGCCATGGCCTATACCGCGGTGCGGCAGGTACGGCAGCCGGGTCAGTATCGACGTATGGGGGACGTATTAGAGCTGTATTCGCGTCGATTTGAACACGTCGATGACGACGAACCGGCGCAACGTGTCCGCATCGAGTTTGCACAGGGTCTGATCAGCACAATGACAGATCCAGACACAGGAATGCCGCTGCCGATCGTGCGCCTTGATCCAGTGCAACTCGGCAGTTTGTCGGCGCACAATCATCAGGATCGTCGGCTGCTGCCACTGGCGGCAGTTCCCAACCAAATGATTGATTTTTTGATTGCGGTCGAAGATCGTAAATTTAGGCAACATGCAGGGATTGATCTGCCGGCGATTGCACGCGCATTCGCCGCTAATTTACGTGCGGGATCAATCGTTCAGGGCGGTAGTACCCTAACCCAACAGTTGGTGAAGAACCTGTTTCTGTCGCGCAAGCAGACCCTGTGGCGCAAGTTGAACGAAGCGGTGATGGCCTTGCTGGTTGAGGTTCACTATAGCAAGAACTTGATTCTTGAGGCGTATCTGAACGAGGTTTATCTGGGGCAGGAGGGACGCCGCGCCATTCACGGTGTGGGGCTGGCGGCCGAGCATTATTTTGATCGGCCGCTGAGTGAATTGAGTTCCCACGACATTGCACTGTTGGTCGGTATGGTCAAGGGCCCGTCCTATTATCATCCACGGCGCTCACCGCAGCGCGCGCGCGAGCGGCGCGATCAGGTGCTGCGAATAGCCTTTCTGCAAGGCCTGATGGATCAATCGACCTACGCGCACTATGTCGCGCTACCGATTCGTCTGCATGAAGGAGAGTCGAAAACAGCAACCACTTATCCGGCTTTTTTTGATTTGCTGCGCAAGCAGTTACGGCGCGACTATCGCGAGGAGGACCTTGCCGATGGGGGGCTGCGTATCTTTACCACGCTCGACCCGATACTGCAGCACAAGGCCGAACACGCGTTGACGACGCGCATCGAGAAGTTTCGCGCCACCCGTGTTGAGGTTGCTCTCGAAGGGGCCATGGTGGTCAGCTCCGTGGTGGATGGCGAGGTGTTGGCCCTGGTTGGTGGCACTCGCCCACGCTATGCCGGATTTAATCGTGCGCTTGACGCGGTGCGCCCGGTCGGCTCGTTGGTCAAACCGATCGTTTATCTCAGTGCGTTGCAACGCAAGAATCGTTATTCGATGTTGACCGAGCTACAGGACGAGCCGTTGGAGCTGAAACAATATGACGACACGGTGTGGGCGCCGCAAAATTACGACAAGACCTTTCGTGGTGAGGTGACGCTGCGGCGCGCGCTGATCGATTCGCTGAATGTTCCGACCGTTCGCCTCGGGCTTGAAATCGGTGTGCCACAGGTGATGGCAACGGTCCGCGACCTTGGTGTACAGCGACCGCTGCAGACCTGGCCGTCGGCGTTGCTTGGCAGCGAAGCGCTGAGTCCGGTCGAGGTGACGCAGGTCTATCAAAGCCTCGCATCGGGGGGGTTCTACAGTCCGCTGCGTACCATCCGCGCGGTACTCGACAACGGCGGACAGTCATTGGCACGCTATCCATTAACCTTGAGCAAGGTCGCCGACCCGGCGGCGGTCTATCTGTTGCACACTTTGCTGCACGAAATCACTCGCTCGGGCACGGCGAGGCGATTATCCGACTGGCTGCATAATGACATCAAGGTCGCCGGCAAAACCGGGACCACGGATGACGTTCGCGATAGCTGGTTTGTCGGCTATACCAATAATCGGGTGGTGACCGTGTGGTTGGGCAATGACAACAACGAACCTATCGGGCTCACCGGATCGCAGGGTGCTATGCGGGTTTGGGCCGATTTCATCAACGCGATACCCGTTAGCTCGGTCGATTTGTCACCGCCCGATGGCGTGGAAGTGTTATCGGTTGATATCCTGACCCGGGGTCTCGCCGGTTCAGGCTGTACCCATACGGAACCGGTGCCCTTTCTGCTCGGTTCAGTGCGACCGGGGTTAGCGCCGTGTTACGAACCTATTGATGATACGCGGCCAAGTCATGGCTCCAGTTGGTGGCGACGGTGGTTTTAGGTGGTGGCTGTAGCAGCGGGTTCGCCCGCGAACCGGGTTGTTCCGCACCCCGGAGCGTTCGCGGCCAAAGCCGCTCCTGCGGTTCTCTGAGGCGAAAGGGATCTATCAGGGTGGAATTGGTATGCTTTGCGTATGAGTAAAACTATTTTTATGGGTGCGGCGTTGGTTGCGACATGGCTCGCTGGATGCAGTCAGGTACCGGTTCATGAACTCCACAAATCCGTCGGCACGATAGGTGGGGGCGCTCCGCGTTCGGGCGATCAGCCAACAACGCTGATCGCCACCGACCCGGTCGAATTTCTACTCGCGCGCGCGGACTTTCTGGATCACGCAGGCGAGTCATTAAAGGCCGCGGCAACCCTGGAACGCGGCGTGAGAATCGCGCCAGAAGACGCGAGATTGTGGCTGCGTCTGGCGCAATTGCGCCTTGCCAGCGGTAGCGCCTTGCTGGCCGAGAGTCTCGCCATCAAATCGATATCGCTGGCCGCCGATGATCGCGATCTGTTGCGACGCAGCTGGGAGGTCATCAGCGATGCCCGCGCCAAAGCGGGCGACCCCGGCGGTTCTGAAGTCGCGCGCCAACGTGCCATCGCGTTACAATGATTGCGTGACTGTCTACGCGCTGGATAAATTGATTGCCGAAACCCGTCGCCTCGCGGCGGAGTATCGGCGCACCACGGGCAAGCCCTTGCCCGGGGTTAGTAATGAGATCGCCGAAAATGATGCAGCACGTCTCCTCGACCTGACGTTATGTGAGGATCGTGGTAATGGCTATGACGCCGTCGGCAGTGGTCAGTTCGAAGGCAAACGGGTCATCATCAAGGCGCGTACCATTTTTGATGACAGCAAATCCGGTCAGCGCATTGGCCAACTCAAGGTGGATAAAGACTGGGACAGCGTGATTCTGGTGTTGATGGACGAGGACTACGAGCCGTTTGAGATGTTTGAGGCCGAGCGAGAGGATATCATCGACGCCATTGACGGGGCCTCCACTAGCCGTAAAAAACGCGGCGCGATGTCGGTGGCCCGCTTCAAGATTGTCGGGCAGTTGGTGTGGACGCGAGAAGAAGGGCGACTTTGATTTCGATGTACAAATATGTCTGCTACT
>DTRM01000078.1:0-7984 GCA_012965975.1 Chromatiaceae bacterium
CATATTAAAAAACAATGATTTACGTTAATTATTGGTGGCAACAGGGGATTCTTGGGGTTGGGTATAGGCTAAAATCGTGGACGATAGTGATGTAAAAAAATCTGACACTAATGCAGCGGTATTCTGGCTTAGAGCCTAGTAAAATCCGTTGGTCCACTAGTTGATTTGCGAAGCGCTCGGTTTTATCGTGGATATTTGCGCGCGGTGTATCCTACAATACTAGGGCGCGCGGCCGCCGTATGCGGCCATTTCAACTGGAATCTGATCAAGCGGACGCTAATGGCGGCCGTTAGCATGACATGCCAAATCCATCGGGAAAATCACCATTAGACGGCTGGCCGCGGCTGCGCGACGACCTGACGATCCTCGAAACCCGGGGTCGCATGGGTGCGCTTGTGGTGCTAGTTACCGATCCGATCAGCGGTGAAACCTACGAGTTTGGTGCGGAAGAGTGGTTTCTGCTGCAGACCTTTGACGGGCTAACCGGAGCAGATCAAGCGATCCAGCAGTTCGCGGCAGAGTTCGCGATCGAGTTGTCCTACGAGGACATCGACAGTTTCGTTGACTCGGTGATGGGCTGGGGTCTGATTGAGGGGTTCGAGCCCGTGGAGGCGGTTGTCGAGCCGGCACCCGCTCCAGACGAAGCGGGCTCGCCCCGCGCCCCGCTTGAGGGCGACCAAGTTGAGGACATTTTGCCCCTATCTGCGGCCGCGCGGCATCCTCCGGGAGACGGCAAGGCGAATCGAATGGGCGCATCCAGCCTCGACGAGCCGCCGCTGTCGTGGGTCTGGTTTGACCCTTCGGCGCTATTTGGGTTGCTGGGCAGTCGAGGCCTGTTTCTGCGGTCGCTGTTCTATGTGGTGCCGTTGCTAACAGCGACCGGATTTTTTGCGCTGGTCAATAATGTGCAGCCATTTCTGGCTGATTTCGCGCGGTTTCGGGCGCCGTTATCACTGTTTCACAATCTGTTGTTCAGCATGATAACCGTCAACCTGCTGACACAGATCGCGCGCGGAATTATTTGCCGCCAGGTCGGTGCCGGGGTGCCCGAGTTTGGGATTCGCATGATGATTGGCCTGATCCCGCGGTTCGGTGTACGGGTGGTGGGCGAGGATGATCTTGATCGAGATAACCTTATCGGGCTGCACGGTGGCACGGTGTTGTCGCGCTTGGGCCTGCTGGCGTTCGCATTGACATTCTGGCTGATTACCCGACCGTCGGGTACCGGCTTGTCATCGATATTTTTGCTGCTTACTGTGGTATCGGGCATTTCCTTCTTTTTAACCATCAACCCGTTAATCAATGGTAGCGGTTACAGCCTGCTGTCGGTATTGTTGGGCTCACCCGATCTGCGTCAGCGGGCCAACCGGGCACTAATGTGCAAGCTGACCGGGCGCCCGTTGCCGTATAATTTGCGTGACAGCAATCGCGCGGCTCTGAGTGCCTACGCGCTCGCCTCGATGCTGTTTCTGTTTCTGCTGTTCGGTTTGATACTGTTATTTGCGGCGGAATGGCTCGAGTTTAATTTTAGTGGCACGGGTGTCGTTATATTCCTTGTATTGGCCGGTTTTCTGGCCGTGAGGTTCAGCAGCAAGCTGAAAGAGAGAAAGGCAAACATGAATCAAAAGAAAGCGGATATGCAGCAGGCGCTGGAGGCGCGCTTTGGCCCCGAGCGGGCGGAGCAGATCATCCAGCAGGTTCGCGGTGGCGGTGGTGGTGGTCTGCAGTCGGGCGGCCCATTGCCCCCCATCGAACACGAGGAATCAGCTGACGCACCGCAACCATCAGGGCGCCGACCCTGGAAGCGGTATGTGGCACTGCTGGCGCTTTTTCTGGTCGCCCTGTTGCCGTACCCGTTTGAAACGGGCGGACCACTGCAGGTGTTGCCATCCGATCGTCAGGAGATCTACGCCGAGATTGAGTCGTTCGTGGCCGAAGTTTTGCACGTTGGGAACGAATCGTTGGTCGCGGGTACGGTAGTCGCGACGCTGTCGTCCAGTGAGCAACAAAACGATATCCTGACGACAAAGGCGAAACTGCTGGAGCAGACGGCGCATCTGCAAGAGCTACTGAATACGCCGACGGCAGAGGATCTGGCGTTAGCGCAGCAGCGGTTGCAAACTACGGAGGTTCGAGCCAAATTTTCGCGCGAGAGCGCCAATCGTCTGCACCAGCTGTACAAGAGCGGTGATGTTTCGCTCGACAAATATGAAGACGCGAAACGCAAGAGCGAGATTGATCGGCTAGAGACGCTGGAGGAAAAGGCCAATCTGGCGCGCATAGAAAGCGGCCCGCACCCCCAGGAAATCGAAGCCGCTCGCTACGAGGTGCAGCGGCTTGAAGAGCAGCAGCGGTTCTATCAGAGCGAGTTGGATCGGACCCAGCTGATCATGCCAATCGACGGCCGCTTAGTGACGGAAAATCTGCACCACATGGTCGGTAAATACCTCGACAAGGGTGATTTGTATGCCACCGTTGAGAACGATCGAATGGTGCGGGTCTTGATCGATGTGCCGCAGTCAGACATCTCCGAGGTCGCCAAGAACTCGACGGTTCGCTTGAAGAGCTGGGCCTATCCGGAGCGGATTTTTGAGGGCGTGGTGCTCGATATTGCACCGGTGGTTACCGAGGAGTCGTTTGGTGGCGTGATCACCGTGACGGCTCAAATCGATAATCCCGATGGTCTGTTAAAATCCGGTATGACGGGTTACGGTAAAATTGAAGGCGAGACCAAGATGGTTTTTATTGCCTTTACGCGCGCGTTTGTGCGCTTTTTCCGTATCGAGATGTGGTCCTGGATCCCCTAGACAGAGGGGAACCCCAGCAACTGTCAATAAACTTTACACTGATCCTCGCGGATTTGAAGATACACTCAATATTTCGCCATAACTAGTTGTCTTATATATGAAAAAAAGTTTTGGTGCGAAAATTGCTTGTTTCAGGTTTAAGGCGCCCTACGAGCGCTAGCTGATATATCACAAGACGTTGTCGGTGGAGAGTTTCATGTCCATACGGCCAGCAAAATAATAAGGCAGGCGCAAAAGCCGGGTTATCGCCCGCGTTGCGATGATTTTGCGGCGTCGACACTATTGGATTTGGAGAGAAGATGCATGGCTGAGTGGAAGCCACAGGCCAAGAGCCTTGGCAAGGGCGCAAAGGCGCATATGGAAGTCGGCAAGGCGCATATGAAGGAGGCACGCTATGACGAAGCGTTGGCCGAATTCGAAGCGGTACTGGCTGAAAACTCCGATGCCGCGGGCGCGCATGTCGCGATCGGCTCGATTTTCTTTCGTCAGAATGATTTTGAGATGGCTCTTAGCCATTATGCCAGCGCGTTGGCGATTAATCCGGATCTTGCCCCGGCGCTGGTCATGACCGGCAATATCCACATGGAAGGCGGCGATCCCGAGCTGGCGTTGGGGCAATATGAGCGCGCCCTCAGGGCCGACCCCACCCACGCGTCGGCCGGCGTTCGCGCGGGGCAGGTGTATCTCGACGGGCAACGATTTGACGAGGCCGAGGCCTGTTTCCGCACCGCGTTGGAGGAAAAACCGGATATGTTGCCCGCGCGCTTGATGCTGGCGAGCATGTTGGAGCGGCAGGAAAAGCCGGAAGCTGCGCTGGCGGAACTGCAAGCGGCGGTTCGTTTAATGCCCGATCAGCCAGCGCTGCATCTGTACATTGGCCGCCTGTGCTTACAGCAACAGCAGTATGCGGAGGCGGAGACGGCATTTTTGCGTGGTACTGAGCTACAGCCCGATAATCCCACGGGGTTCTTTCTGCTCGGCGTCGCCGATCTTGCGTTGGCTCGATATGAGCTGGCGGAGCAATCACTCCAGCATGCGCTGGAATTGAATCCTGATCTGACGGCGGCGCGTTTTCAGTTGATCAAGGCGTGGACACAGCAGGGCAAGTTCCCCAAGGCATTGAAAGTCCTAAACAAGATGTTGCAGAAACAGCCGGAAGCCTCGGCCGTGCATCGTTGGAAGGGCGATGTATTTACCGCCATGGGTGAGTTTGAGAAGGCGATTGTCGCCTATCGCTCGGCGATCGAGTTCGGTGACGCGTTACGGGATCGCTATCCCGAGCTTGTGCCGCTGGACGGGTCGGGGCTCGAGGAACAGGCGCTCGCGGAGCAGTATCGGGCCATTTTTGTCCGGGTTGCCGAGCAGCAGGCGGCGAGCAAGCGCGCCGAGCGCGGCACGCGCAGCTTGTCAGAGCGGCGCCGCGGTGATTCTGGGCCCGCCCAAGCGGCGCGTTGAGACTGAAGTGATAGGCAGTTTTGCCGCTACCCTTGGTGGACAGGACCGAACCTATTAATAAGAGAGGATAAAGCCAGGCTTATGCCTAATCATTTGGTGTACATCATTATGGATAGTTGTCGTTACGACACCTATCTGCGCGCGCATACCCCGAATATGGACAGTCTCGGCGTGGTGCAGCTGCGCTGGGCCTATGCCTCGTGGACTGCGCCATCCCATTACGTTTATCTGATGGGCATGACCCCGCACGAATCCCCTGCCAAGGTGTATGCATCCGAGGTCTACAAGAAGGACTTTCTGGTCTGGGTCGATCGGCTCGGTGTTGACGAGATGAGCTTTATGACCTTTTTGCCGGAGTTGTCTTTGCCCAAGGTATTGCATGATTTGGGTTACCAGTGCAGCGCCCGCGTATCGATGCCGGTGTTGAATCAGTTCACGCCGATCAATTCGCATTTCGACGACTACAAATTGATGGAAAATCACAACGACTTTGCCGGCATGGTCGAGGAAATGGAGTTTCCTGAAGACAAGCCGCAGTTTTATTTTTTGAATCTGGGTGAGACCCATTATCCCTATATGCTGGAAGATGACGATCTGCCGCATATCTCTGGCGTGCACGGCGTGTTCAAAGGCTTGGCCAAAGACGAAATGGCCACCAGCGCGATCAAGACCGGTGAGGATGAGTTTTTTGATGATGCAGCGATGAAGGCTTTGCATGCGCAGCAGGTCACCTGTGTCGAATACGTGGATAAGCTACTCGGCAAGTTGATGGAGAAGCTGCCGGAGAATACACACGTGATCGTGACGGCGGATCATGGCGAGCTGTTTGGTGAGGGCAACTACTTCGGTCACGGCCCGATCATGCACGAAAAGGTTTTTGAAGTACCGTTTGTCGAAGGCAAGCGCCCCTAGGAATTATAACCCCGGCGAGCGAGGTGATGTGCCCCGACGTCGATAGTGGAGACAAAACACATGGCCGACAATGATGACGCTGCAAAGCGCCGCGAAAAACTAAAAGAGCTACGCGCCAAGGGCGCGCCGAAGACAGCTGGTGCCGCGAAGGCGAGCGCGGCTAGTGGCAGCGATGATGACGGTGGCGAACGCCGCAAAAAAATCATGCAAATGATTGCCAAAAAGAAAGCCGGTAAAAAGGCAGGCAAAAAGACCGGCAAGAAAATGAGCAAGAAGGCGCGCATGAAGCGCTTTAGTGAGGGTTCGGGCGCAAGCCTGGAAGAGTACCCTCGTCTGGCCAAGCTGATGGCAAAGAAAAAAGCCGGCAAGAAGGCGGGTAAAAAAGTCGGCAAGAAGGCCGGTGCCGGTGGCGGCGACAATGAGGAGCGCCGCAAAAAGGTCATGCAGTTGATGGCTAAGAAGAAAAAGGCCGCGAAGAAATAGTCGCGGATTAAATTACTGGGATAAAACGAGCACAGTATATGCAGCAGTTTCGCCAATTCGTATTTACGCCGCCGGGTTGTGATGACCCGTCGCTGGCGATCGCGGGATCACGCGCCGGCGGCATTGGTGTGTTCAATGCCGAGTATCATCGTTCAGCCGAATCGATAGAGTCGGCGTTGGCGCATCTGGCGACGCATGCACATGGTGAGTTCGGTGTGCGGGTTGGATCGTTCGCAACCAAACCGTTTTTTACCCAGCTAACACAGTACCTGCCCAGAGGCCTCGCCTGGGTTATCGTTGATCCGGCGATGGCGAAAAAGCAAGCTAAGTGGATTGATGGCTATCGCGCCGATGGCGGCCAGATCGTGGTCGAGATCATGGACTGGGATGACAAACTGCCGAAGAGTCTGCCGGCGTTGGACGGTTGGATGGTCAAGGGCCATGAGGCGGGCGGGCGCGTTGGCGAAGAGACCACCTTTATTCTGTTGCAGAAGGCGCTCGACGAATTAGACGTGCCGGTCTACGCCCATGGCGGTATCGGCATGCACACCAGCGCCGCGTGTTATGCCGCCGGTGCCGCCGGCGTGGTACTCGATAACCAGTTATTGCTGCTGCAAGAATCGCCACTCGCCGACACCTTACGGGTGTTTATTGGCAAGTTGGTGGGCAACGAAACGATCACGTTGGGTGATCCGGGTGACGGCGAGTATTACCGTATTCTCGAGCGCCCCGGGTTATTGAAGGCGAAGAGTATTCGCGAAAAATCGCATACCCAGTCGTTGAAAGATATTGCCACCGCCGTGATCGATCACACCAATTGGGAATTCCCTCAGGACGGGGTGTTGCCGATGGGGCAGGATGTGGCATTTGCAGCACCCTGGGCGGAACGCTTTGTTACCGTGGGCGGCGTGCTGGGTGCGATGCGTGATTCGCTCAGCGTGCATTTGCAACAGGCGCATGAATTCAATCCATTGGCCGCGGGTTCTCCTCTGGCGGTATCGCACGGCACGACCTATCCGATTGTGCAGGGGCCGATGACGCGAGTGAGTGACACGGCGGGTTTTGCGGCCGGCGTTGCCGAAGGCGGCGGTTTGCCGATGTTGGGTTTAGCATTGATGCGCCCCGAAGGGGTGCGCAAGCTGCTCGAAGAGACAAAAGAAAAAATCAAAGGCAAGCCCTGGGGCGTGGGCCTGCTGGGTTTTGCCCCTGCGGAATTGTTTAATGCACAGCTTGCGGTTGCGCGTGAGTTCAAGCCAGAGTTTGCGTTGATTGCCGGCGGTCGTCCCGACCAGGCGCTGGATCTCGAGCGCGAGGGCGTTCCGAGCTATCTGCATGTGCCGTCGCCGCGTCTATTGAGTATGTTTATCGAGCAGGGTGCCCGACGTTTTGTATTCGAAGGCCGCGAATGCGGAGGCCATATCGGACCGCTGGCGAGCTTTGTGCTGTGGGAGTCGATGGTAGACACGCTGTTGGCCGAGGTAACCGACCCCAAGATTGCACAGGATTTACATCTGTTGTTTGCCGGCGGTATCCACGACGCTCGTTCCGCGGCAATGGTTGCAACCATGACCGCTCCGTTAGCCGCCATGGGTATGCAGATCGGTGTGTTGATGGGCACCGCCTATTTATTCACCAAGGAAATTGTTGCGGGCGGTGGCATCGTTGCCAACTTTCAGAAACAAGCCATCAAGTGCACACGCACGGTTGGACTGGAGACCGGTGTCGGCCATTCGAGTCGTTGTTCCGATACTGGTTTTGCACAGGAGTTTCTCGCCACCAAGCGCAAGATGTTGGCCGATGGCTGCAGTCCGGATGAAATACGCGATGCGCTCGAAGATCTCAACTTAGGGCGTTTGCGTTTGGCGAGTAAGGGCACGGAGCGCGGCGGGCCAGAAGGCAAGATTCAGAAAGTCGGCGTCAAGCGTCAGACCGACGACGGCATGTTTATGATTGGCCAAGTGGCAACGATTCAGACCAAGATGACGACGGTCAAGGAATTGCATCAAGCCGTCACGGAGGGCTCGAGTGACGCTATAGCGAAACAGTTAGATGCGTTGCTGGCCAGTACGGCCGAACGTGATGAAGCCAACCCCAGCGATATTGCGATTGTCGGCGTCGGCTGCGTGTTGCCACGCGCTAAAAACGGCCGCGAGTTTTGGGAAAACATCGTCAACAAGATTGATGCCATCACTGAGATCCCCGCGCATCGGTGGGATTGGCGCCTGTATTTTGATGAAGACCGAACCGTCAAAGACAAGATCTATTCCAAGTGGGGCGGCTTCATGGACGACATGGTGTTCAATCCGCTCGACTACGGCATTCCGCCG
>DTRM01000078.1:7994-9645 GCA_012965975.1 Chromatiaceae bacterium
AAGCCGGAACCTGAGAATGTGGTCAAGCCGACATCCGAGACGTTGAAGGCGCTGGACCCCTTGCAGCTAATGACCCTCGAGGTCGTCGGTCAGGCATTAAAAGACGCGGGTTATGCCGAGCGCGAATTTGACCGCAGCAAGGTGTCGGTCATTTTGGGCGCCTCGGGTGGCGCTGGCGATGTCGGCGCGCAGTATGCCGTACGCGCCGAGTTGCCACGCTTTTATGGTGAGTTAGATGAAGAGGCCGCGTCGCGATTACCGGAGTGGACCGAAGACAGTTTTGCCGGGATCTTGTTGAATGTTGCCGCCGGCCGAGCCGCAAATCGCTTTGATTTTGGCGGTTTGAATTACACCACGGATGCCGCCTGCGCGTCGTCGCTCGCCGCGATCTATCAGGGTGTGGTCGAGCTTGAGGACAAGCGCAGCGACATGGTAATTGTCGGTGGCATCGATACCGTGCAGGGACCGTTTGGTTATTTGTGTTTCGCGCAGACACAGGCGCTGTCGCCGCGCGGAAAGTGCAGTACATTTGATGCCAATGGCGATGGCATCTGCATCTCGGAAGGATTGGCGACGGTTTGTCTGAAGCGCCTTGAAGATGCCGAACGCGATGGTGATCGTATCTATGCCGTAATCAAGGGAGTGGGTGGTTCATCCGATGGTCGCGCCAAGAGCATGACGGCGCCACATCCCGACGGCCAGATTCGCGCGTTGGAACGCGCTTATACGAAGGCCGGTTATTCGCCCGCGACCGTTGGCCTGTTTGAGGCGCATGGTACGGGCACTGTCGCCGGAGACAACGCCGAACTGGAAACCGTTACGCGTTTGATGGCCAACGCGGGGGCACAGCCAAAGACCAGCGTGATCGGTTCGGTGAAAACCATGATCGGCCACACCAAGGCGTCGGCCGGCGTGGCTGGGCTAATTAAATCGGCATTGTCTCTGCATCATCGCGTGTTGCCACCGCATTGCAACGTCGAGACACCGGTGGACAAGGTCGGCAGTAATGACAGCCCGCTTTATTTATTGAAGGACCCGCAGCCATGGATTGCGGATGCCGACAAGCCGCGCCGCGCATCGGTTAGCGCGTTTGGTTTTGGCGGCACCAACTTTCATATCGCTATGCAGGAATACGATGGTGAGTATTTGCCACAGGTACGTCCAGCTGTGCGCGAGACCTGGCCGGCAGAACTGCTGGTGTGGGCGGCGAACGATAATGATGCGCTGGTCACCAACATTCAGGAAACCGCGGCGCTGTTTGCGCAGCAAGCGAACCCATGTATGCGAGATATTGCGTATACACTCGCAACGACATCCAACGGCACGTTGCGTGCCGCGATGGTCGCCACGGATGGCGCCAACGCGCAGCAGTTGATCGGCCATTTGGTCGCGCACATTCAGGATTCCGGTAAGCCATTGCCTCCGGGTGCTTACTTTAATCGTGCGCCATTGGCAGAAGAAGGTGGGGTTGCGCTGTTGTTCGCCGGTCAAGGTTCGCAGTATCCCAATATGTTGCGCGATGTTGCGCTTGAGTTTGATGACATAGCGAACGTGCTTGAGCGTGCAGAGTCGTTGGTCGGTGACGACATTGAATCGGCATCGGGCATGCGTCTCAGTCGCATGATTTATACGCCCGGATTGTATTCCGACT
>DTRM01000078.1:9655-11742 GCA_012965975.1 Chromatiaceae bacterium
CGCTGATGAGAAAGCCGCCGCGGCGGCGTTGACCCGCACCGAAGTCACGCAGCCCGCATTGGGTGTGATCGAGGCTGGTTTGTGGGGTCTACTGCAGCGCTGTGGCGTTAAGCCAGACATGGCCGCAGGGCATAGCTATGGTGAGTTCGCGGCATTGTATGCAGCCGGAGTCATCAGTCTCGATGAGCTTATCAAGGTATCTGCGGCCCGCGGGCGTTTTGTCGCGGCCGCCGGTGTTGGCGATGCAGATCTCGGTGGCATGGTCGCAGTGCGCTCTGAACGCGAACGCGTTGAGCAGGTGGCCAAGGCCTTTGACGATCTGACCGTCGCCAACCACAACTCGTCATCGCAGACGATTCTGTCGGGTTCTAAAGCCTCAGTGAGGGCGGTCGCCGAGAAGTTTTCAGCAGTCGATATCGACGCCACGGTATTGCCGGTTGGTGCCGCGTTTCATTCCAGTTTCGTCGCCGCTGCGCGCGATCAGTTGGCGGATTACATCGCCAGCATGGAAATGCAGCCTCCCGCCTTTCCTGTGTACTCCAATACGACCGCCAAGCCCCATGCAAACAAGGTTGCGGGTATTCGCAAAACCTTGTCCGCACACATGGTCAGCCCGGTTGAGTTCGTCGCCGAGATTGAAGCGATGTATGCCGCCGGTGCGCGCGTGTTTGTTGGTCTTGGCCCGAAGAATGTGCAGGCCAGTCTGGTCGACCAGATACTCGGCGAGCGCGAGCATAAGGTGGTGCGCATTGACGACCATGAAGGTGGATTGAAGGGTTTACTGAATGGCCTCGGCATGATGTTTGCTGAAGGCATGGCGCTAAATTTTGATCCGATTTATGAGCGTCGAAACTGTCAGACGATCAAGCTCGCGGATCCAGCCAGTGCGACGCGCGAGGTGCCGCCGCCGAAGCATGCCTGGATCCTCAACGGTGGTAGCGCGCGAGCGCTGAATGAAGAGTTGAGAGCCCCCATGACACTGGAAGAGGCGCAGGCACTGAAGGCGAAGCGCGCGGTGCCGGTGGCTTCCTCAATACCGGTTCAACCCCCCCCGGTTGCGGCAGCGGAGAGTCCCGCGCCCGCACCGGTTCAACGTCAACCGAAACGAAGACTCAAACCAACCCGGAGAATCCGGAAGGAAACAGCTATGACCGATAACTATCCGCCGAGTGTGGGTGTGTCCGGTGATGGCCAGTCGTACGCGCCCGAAGGGGAACGCGAGGCACTGCTCGTGGCTTATCAAGAGACCATGCAGCAGTTTCTCGAATCCCAGGAACGTATCATGCTGGCTTATCTCACCGGTAGCGCTCCCGCTCAGTCGGGCGCCCGACCAGCCGCGCTGGCGGTACCGCGTGCCCGCCAAGCCGTCCCTCGTCCACCGATGGTGCCACCGCCCGTTGCGGCGGCACCTGTTGCTGCACCCGCGGCGCCGGCGCCCGCACCTGCCGCGCCACCGCCGCCAGTGGTAGCAACGCCACCACCCGCTCCCGCTCCCGCTCCCGCACCGGTCGCGGCTCCAGCCGCAGCGGCCACCGTAGATGCGGCAAGCATCACCAGTATGTTGCTGGAGATCGTCGAAGACCGCACCGGCTATCCGCAGGATATGTTGGGCCTCGACCAGAACATGGAAGCGGACCTCGGTATCGATTCGATCAAACGCGTTGAGATTGTCGGCGCGATGATCAAGGCGTTACCGAGTGGTTATGTCAACGGGGAGGCCTCCGAAGGACTCAACGCAAAGAAGACGTTGCAGGAGATGATCGATTATCTCGCTGCGGCGGGCACTGGGAAGGAGGCGGCGACAGCCCCTTTTAACCACACCGAGGTGGAGGCCGTTGATTCGAACTGTGCCCCTCTGCCTCGGTTTATTATTCAGGCACAAACCGAATCCGCTGACGCCATTCCACTTGATCCATTCGACAAGGGACTCTATATCATTGTCGACGAGGGTTATGGTGTCGGTGCAGCGATACAAGCCAGCGTGACTAGCGCGGGCGCGACGGTCGTGATGATCGATGCAAAACCGGCGGCCAACGCAGCGCAATTGCAGCGCCTGCTGGATGCTGCTCGTGCCGAGCATGGGCCGG
>DTRM01000079.1 GCA_012965975.1 Chromatiaceae bacterium
CCGACCCGATGCTCGCACCTCCGTCAGAAACGTCTCTACCTGCGGATGCACGCCGATGAGATGTTGGATCTCATGCTTTAGCGCCTCGATATCGAGACCCAATTCACGACTCCAGTAATCAACGCAGTACCAATCCATGGTGCCTTCGACCCGACGAAAACGGGGGTACAGTTCGGCCTTGGCCGCCGCCACATCCATGTCGTGACATTCGCCGAAACGCATGGGCACATATTCTTGCCAAAAATAGTTGTCGAAATGCAAATCCAGCAGGGTGCCATCCATATCCAGATACACCGACTCTATCTCCGACCATTTCAACACAGGCAGAGCCCCCCGATTAATTCATGGAAACTTACATATCATCCAGCTATTGTACACAGGGTCAAAATAACGCCAGTTTTTTCACTATCCGCCGATGATTGGGTAGTCACTTGCCTGCTGGTCTTTTCCTGCCGCTGCTGGAGAGCGGATACCATGAGCGAACTTACTGAACCCAAAGAGTACCTAGCGGAAGTTGTTGCCCTTTCTCGCGTCGCCGGTAATAAAATTCTTGAGGTGTACGACAGCGAGTTTTCAGTCGAAAATAAAGCGGATAACTCCCCGCTCACCGCTGCCGACATGGCCGCCCACCACGCCATTGTCGATGGCCTAGCTAAAATCAGCCCGGAGATACCGGTGCTGTCCGAAGAATCAACCCAAATTCCCTATTCCGAACGCAAAACTTGGTCTCGTTACTGGCTGGTCGACCCACTCGATGGCACGCGGGAGTTCATCAAGCGCAATGGTGAATTCACCGTCAACATCGCGCTGATCGATGGTGATCGCCCATCTCTCGGCGTGGTTCATGTGCCGGTTACCGGCGTGACCTATGCGGCCGCTCGCGGTGATGGCGCCCGGCGCTCCGGCGCAGACAAGGTGTTGCACCCGATTGGCGTGCGCAAACTTGGCGACGGCCCACTCGGCGTCGTCGGCAGTCGCTCCCACCGCGGAGATTCCCTCAACGCCTATCTGGAACGTCTGGGTGAACACGAAATGGTCGGCATGGGCAGCTCGTTAAAACTATGCCTAGTCGCCGAGGGCATTGCCGATATCTACCCCCGGTTGGGGCTAACCTCGGAGTGGGATACCGCAGCCGCACACTGCGTGGTCGAGGAGGCCGGTGGTTTCGTCACCAGACTGGATCTAAAACCCCTGCTCTATAACACCAAGGACTCCTTGTTAAATCCATTCTTTTTCGTGTTTGGCGATGACAGCCGCGACTGGTCACAATATCTCGATTAGCTAATCACTGCCTTGCATATCTATAATCCAGATATGCGACAACCCGTTCGAGTGGTCTTTTTTGCCCTGTGCGGCCTGCTTCAGGCTGGCGCCGGATGCTGCGATGAATTTGATGTCGACTTGCAAGAGGGACTGATCTTTGATGATCAGGTTCTCGATGAGCCGCTGGAGTATCCCACATGGTTCAAGTCAAGCTTTCTCGACCTGCGCGAGGATATGGTCGATGCGCTGCAGTCGGGCAAGCGCGGCATTATCGTCTATTTTGGTCAAAAACGCTGTGCCTACTGCAAGGCTCTGATGGAAGTAAATTTTGGCAAGGAGGACATTGTTACCTATACGCAGACGTACTTCGACTTGATCCCTATCGATATTTGGGGAATTGACGAACTCACCGATCTCGACGGTAACGAAATGACGGAGCGCGAATACGCGATCCGGGAGGGCACCAATTTTACCCCTTCCCTGATTTTCTATGATGCCGCTGGTGAAATCGCACTGCGGCTACGCGGGTATTACCCTCCATACAAATTCAAGGCAGCACTGGAGTACGTTGCCGATGGCCACCATCTGGAAGGATCCTTTGCCAAATTTCTCGCTCTCGCCGAGCCGGGACATGTTTTCGAGGAAGGCGGCCTCAATGAAGCAGACTTCTTTAACCCACCGCCTCATGATCTATCGCGGCATGTTCTCCCCTCCAGTCGCCCCCTGATCGTATATTTTGAGCAAGGCAACTGTTACGCATGCGATCTACTGCACAGTGGACCCTTACAAGATCCGGTCGTTGAACACCTGCTGGAGAAAGTCGATGCGGTGCAACTGAACATGCATTCAGACGAGCCGGTTGTCACGCCTGCCGGTATGCGCACCAGCGCTCGGGAATGGGCGCGTCAACTCGGCCTTTTTTACACGCCAACACTGATGTTTTTCGATGAACATGGCGAGGAAATTCTACGCTTGGATTCCGTCGTTCAGATATATCGACTTCGCAACGTGCTGCGTTTCATAACCAGCAAGGCGTATCTAGACTTTCCCACCTACGCTGCATGGAGGCTGCAAACACCGAACCCGCATTAATAACCCCTATTAACTGAAGTGATGGTTATCCGATACTTGACTTTTAATTCGATATTAGTGGTAATGGGTCTAATAACAAAGGTAGTCGAGAGACATTAATGTCTCTCGGATCGTCACCAATAAAAATAGGAGACTCTGATGGTAGGTATTGTTGATGGGGACGTTATGGGCACACATACTCAAGACTCCAGAGAACGCCGTTCGCAGACTCAAGAACTGATTGGGCACCTTGTTACCGAACGTCAACAGATGCTGGTTCAGTACGCCGGACTTGCGGGCCTTGATCCCTATACCGAAAATAAACCGGTGTTTACACGTCTACAGGACTTCTGCCAAATCTTGGTGGACTACATGGCCTCCGGTCACTTTGGACTGTACCAACGCATCAGTGATGGCAAGGAACGTCGTCGCGCGGTAATCGACATCGCGGAAAAGTTATACCCCAAAATAGCCAAGACGACTGAAGACGCCGTTGCGTTTAATGATTACTTCGACACGCCTTCCGATACCAAACGTATTAACGACCTCTCACACCACCTGTCACAACTTGGCGAAACCCTAGCAACCCGCATAGAACTCGAAGACCGCCTTATCACCACCCTGCTGGCCTAGGCCAGATCATTCATGAATCATGACTGGAACAACGCCCGGTTTCTGGCAATCCCCTGATACCCATCCACGCCTTGGCACCGAGAGCATTCATGTCTGGAAGATTGATCTCGATCTACAAGCCGAGGAGATCCGCAATTTACGCGACTGCTTATGCGCCGATGAACTGACACGTGCGGATCGCTTCCGCTTTGCGCGTCATCGCCATCGCTTCACCGCTGGACGTGCGGCCTTGCGTCAGATCCTCGGCAACTATCTTGGCTGCGATCCAACCGATGTGCAGTTTGACTACAACGAGCACGGCAAACCCTCGCTGCGTTCCCCGCAGTCGCTGATCAGCTTTAATTTATCCAACTCCCACACGCTGGCTCTGCTCGCCATCACACTGAAACGACGTATTGGCATTGATATTGAGTATCGTCACCGCGCCACCAATGGACTACAAATAGCCGACCATTTTTTTTCGCCGCGAGAGGCAGAAATGCTTCGGGCGTTGCCGACAGCACTTCAGAAAACCGGATTTCTGCTCGGCTGGACCCGCAAAGAAGCCTATATCAAGGCCATCGGTGCCGGATTAAGCTATCCTCTAAGGACATTTTCGGTGGTATTGGATCCCCGAGATACCCCTCGATTGATCGAAATTGAAGGCGCCGCTACCGAGGTTAACGATTGGTACTATACTGACCTGAATCCCCACACGGACTATCTTGCCAGTATTATTGTTGAACACTCCAGCGCGGACCTGTCGATGTTCCGCTGGAAAACGAAGGAAATCAACGGATGACTCTTACAGAGTTACGTTACATCGTCGCGGTCGCCCGCGAGCGCCATTTCGGACGTGCAGCGAAGGCCTGCTTTGTTAGCCAGCCGACGCTGAGTGTTGCGGTCAAGAAACTCGAGGCCGAACTGGAAGTCAGTTTGTTCGAGCGTAGCTCAGGTGAAATCAGCATCACCCGGATTGGCGAACAGGTCATCGCTCAGGCGCAACGAACCCTGGAACAGGCCGAGGCAGTCAAACAGACTGCCCAACAAGGACGAGACCAGCTAAGCGGGCCACTCAAGGTCGGTGCTATTTATACGATTGGGCCCTATATATTCCCCAGCCTGATTCCCGATATAACCGCATCTGCACCCGACATGCCGCTGATTATCGAAGAAAACTACACCGCAATACTGGCCGAGAAACTCAAACACGGACAACTGGATGTGATTCTGATCTCATTGCCATTCGACGAACCTGGCATCGCGACACTGCCCGTATACGAAGAACCCTTCGTCGTGCTGCTTCCATCCGCACACCCACTGTGCGAGAGCGACACCATCGGTGATTCAGAACTGGGGGCAGAAAATGTACTGCTGCTCGGCGAGGGGCACTGCTTCCGCAAACAAATTCTTGCTGCCCGCCCGAGCTGCGCACCCAAACACAATGACGAACTCACCACTCAGCCGTCGGCCGATGGCAGCTCACTGGAAACCATTCGTCATATGGTTGTATCCGGACTCGGTATCACCGTATTGCCCTGCACCGCAGCCGGCGCCGATCGCTATTCTCAGCGGCTACTCAAGATAAAACGCTTCAACAACCCGATCCCCACACGCACCGTGGCACTGGCCTGGCGCAAATCATTTCCTCGCCCACGCGCGATCAATGTACTCAGTGAAGCCATTCTCAATAGCAATCCGGGGTGTACTGAACCGCTGTAAAAAAAATGCTGGGGCGCGTCCCTGCCCCCCAATTCAAACCTTATGCCGCTTGTTCCGACACCTCTCGATCAACAATAAAGTCTCGACATTCCGCGACGCAGGGTATGTCAACTCCGAGCAACTTATTGCCTTGCTCTGTCTTTATGCCGCGAGTTGCTTGAAACATGATGTACTCATCTAACCCCTGTTTACGTTGTCGATGGAACAACTATAGGCAAATACAACTCGATGAACCGTGCGAAAATTAACGAAGAAAAGGTGGATTTTTACACTGGTCCGGATTGCTCGTGAATAATCCGGGGCAAGAATCTGCCCGCGAGCGAATACCGCTTTGCAGCGAGTCAGTCTGACGGTTATATTGGGCTCAGACACTATGCGCGCGCTCACCCCCAACTGTTGGTTCGATGATCAGGATGATCCAATCCATGGTCTTATCTCCCTGCCTGATCCGGTAATGGAACTGGCTGGCGAGTTCGAGGCTCTGCCCGATGACCCCTATTGCCGCCACAGGCAGCGCCGCTTTTCACAGTTTCGGGTGACACACACGGACGCCGGCTGGACGCATAAGTTATTGCCACGACGCGCGCACATTCAGGACCGAACATACAATCACGCGGTAGGCGGTATCCTGCGCTACTTGCAGCCACTACAGATTGATGCAACTGCGGTCATCGACTGTGCGCGTCGGGCCTTCAGGCAGCAACGGGGTAGCGACTGGCATGTCGACGTCCACCAGTGGCGCATGAATTGTCCGCTGGCAAATCAGGTTGAGAGCGTGCCGGAGGGACTGCACCGGGATGGTCACCAGTTTGTTGCCATCTTTGTCATCAACCGCAGCAACATCTCCGGAGCCGTAACCTGTGTACAGGATGCGTCCGGCAACACCTTATTTAAGGATGTCGTCGACAGCGGCCAAGGCATGATACTTGACGATCGTCGGGCCTTGCACCACACATCGGAACTGGTTGCGCCCCTGCTGGATGGCCATCGCGATATATTTGTGGTCTGTGCCAACGAATGGAAAACGCGACGCTATGGAGAGGCATTCGAACTGGCCTGTCAGATGGACAAGTCGGTCGAGCCCCCTACGTCCGGGACTCTGATAAATTCATCACACGCGCACAGCTAACCGCGCGTGCCGGTGATCGCCTTGTCCTTGAGCGGATTGCTGCGATTTATACGGCCTTCCAACGCCTTGCGACCACGTTCATCCGTGACCTTTATGACGTCACCCGACTCTACATCAATGTGTACAACCATGGTTTTTGCCATCTCTACTCTCCTATTGTGGTTCATCCCCTGTTGGAAATCTGCCTAGTCCATGAAAACGGTTAACCGCGCATAAGCAAATCGCTGCGGGCGAAGCCTGGGATTCTCAGGATCCAGATCATGGAATTCGAACGCCTCATCAAACACGTTATGCGCGCCTATTGAGAGTTTTCCCTTGCGCTGCGGCAAGCGATACTCGGCCAGCACATCGGTTATCCAGAAGGCATCTTCCCGGCTCGCCAGACCACCCGGACTGTCGAATCCCCCAGACTGACGGACGTAACGCGTCGTGATTTGCGATGACCACTGATTGGACCATTGTTTATTGATTCGCAACGGAATCTCTTCGCTCGTCAAATCAGGCACCCCGGCACTAAACGATTCATCGCGCTCAACCTGCTGCAAGCGGTATTCCAGTGCGACCGAAATATCATCGCGCGGCGTCCAGTACGCATAGGCACGCCCCTGCTGTTCTTCCCACGGCACCTCAGCAAAAGTGAACGAATCGACCACATCGATCGACCGATGCAGGTACTCCAGACCGGAAGACAGCGAAGAACCCTGCCGCCAATCCACCCCAACTGCGTAATTTTTCGAGTCGGCGGCCTCTTGGTCGTCGAGATAAAACTGATTGAACCCGGCGACCTGCGTAGGTTCCAACGTCTGATCGGCCACCGCGTTGCGCTTCATGGTGCGAAAGGCCGCGGCTCGAAAAGTCTCGTTCTGGGACAATCTCCAACGCAAACCCACCTTGGGATTCACCTGATGGCGCTCGCTTACCCCATCATCAAAGGCATCCACACTCATACCCAACGTCCAGTTCATATCCGGAGACGATTGAATATACGAATACAGATAGGCATTGGAGTGCTGCACATCACGATCAAGCGATGTCGTCTCATCGATCAGACCCAACCCCATCAAGTGACGGCGCCCCTCCCGTTTGGTTGTCGCCTGCAATTCGATACTGTGTCGTAATTCGCGACTATCCAACATCACATCATCGGTAACCGGGAAATCCACGTCATGCGATATCGTGGTTTCATCACGTCGGCTGCCCATCACCGATGCGATCAGGTCAGTCTGTGCGTCGATTCGATGATACAGCCCTATCCGCGCAACCTCAGTCCGCTCATCGGTTCGCTCGGACAACGATGGTCGACCAAAGCCAAGATCCAACGCCAGGTCACCACTTTCAAAATTATTACGCCGCACCTCCGCCTGAATCTGGGTGCGCGAACTCAGTTGTACCTGAGCAAACACGTTATACAGATCACGTTGTTGATCATTGTTGTCACGATAGCCATCCGACTCGTAATGGAACTGACCGACACTCAGTGCCACGCGATCCCATAGCGCTGCAGCGATCATCTCTTCACCAAAAGTGCCGTCCGCACCAACCACCGCTGCAATACGCGCTGAGTGGCCCGCATCGTCAAACAGAGGTGAAAATTCAGTCAGGGTAGGATCGGCAGGTCCGGCCCCCTCCAATATCTGCAAGCGACTTTCACTCATGGTCGGAGGCAGGGGTTGTAGCCGCAGTGGTTGGCGTAACTGCGCCTGTAGCAATTCACTGACACGGGCAATCTCATGGCGAGGACGACCGACATAACTGTCGGCTAACAAGCGGTGGGCCGAATAATTACCGGGGTCCGTTTCAAGCGCACTGCTTGCTGCTTGTACCGCCAATTGCTCAAAGCCCAAATCACGATAAATCTGCCCCAACCCGGCACTACGGCTGGCTCGATCGGCGTCCAGTTGCAAACGAGAACGAAACACCGCACGGTTGTCATTGCGCTCGACACTTTCTTGTAACGCTCGCATCGCGACCACGGGTTGATTTTGTGTCTGTGCGTGCATCGCAGCATACAACCACGGCGTCGGGTCAGCCGGATCAAACGTCAGGGCCAGATCAAGTTGTGTTTGCGCCTTTACTGCGCGACCTTCGGCGAAATAGGCCCGCCCAAGATAGCTGCGCAATAGCGATCGCGCCGGATCCAGCAGCATCGCCGTTTCCAACGCCTGACGACCCTCCACCAGTACGCCCTGACGTATCGCCAGCAACCCCACTCCCAAGTGCGGTAACGGGTCCACTTGATCAAGCACCATCGCTTGCTCAAACGCCACGGCGGCCGATTCAAGATCCAACTGCAACAACGCAGAAAAACCGAGCAAGGTGTGCGCCCTGCCTAACGTTGGCGCCAATGTCACCACCTGCGTTGCCGCCGCAACCCCTGCGTCAATATTGCCCAGCGACAACTCCAACTCCGCGCGCCGCAGCCAAACCAAGATGCCCGCATCAGTCGCATCGCCCAGCACGTCGCGTGCCTTGATTAATTGATGGTTGGCCTGCCAGGCATAGGACAGTGCAGTAACCACCGCATCGGCATTCGAGTAGCGATTTGCGACCTGCGCCAAGACCAAGGCTTGCTCGGCATCATTACCCACCAGGCGAATCACGGATTGCAGCGCATAGGCAACACCTTCCGTTGGATTCACGGCCAGTACCGCATCAATCGCGTCATTGGCCTGATCGACCTGACCGCTGTACAGCCACTGCGCTGCTTGATGCAGACGCGGATCAATCGCCTTGTCGTCAGACAAAAATACCGGTGGGTAATACAGAGCCCACCGCACACTGTCACTGCTGTAACTAGTGAGATCACGGCGTGGCGCCTCGGCAGACTTTACAACCGCCGCATCGCCGTCACCTAATAATAATTCACCGGCATCGTTGAACGCTCGCACCGAGCCTTCAATCACCACAATACGGGTCTGCTGCTCACGCACACGCACCACCAACTCGGTGCCCTCAACCGCCGCATTGGCATAGGGCGTGTGAATGGTCAGTGCGCGTGGATCACGACTAATAAAGTGCGCCGCACCCTTGATCAAATCGAGTATGGAACGGGAAGGTGGCTGTGTGTCTGCAAACGAAAGTGAGCTGTGCTGATCCAGACGCAGTATCGTATTGTTCGGAAGACGCAGCGCCGCACGTGATTGTTCGCCTACCCGAATGGAAGCGCCGACACACAGGAATGAGCCGCGACTGACCGACTCCCATGTCGTATCGGGGGCGTGTTGAGCAAAAACCTGGCCCTGAACAGACACCACACGTGCCGACCAATCGATACAGTCCGCCGCCTGCCCGGCTTGAACAAACAATCCCTGTCCCAGACACCCGACGAACAGCAGGCGCATTACCTGCCAACAGCATCGAAATTGCATCGACACGTCCCTCCCCCCAAATTTTTCTGGTCAACCTGACTCAGGTAGGCATACACCTACGCATGATCGGCCTTATTATTTTACCAACGCTCTGGCAATGCCCGCTCAATGATAATCCTTTTCCCCTCCATGGTGATATAGTCGCCCGCACGCAAATCTTTCAGAATTCGACTCACCATTTCGCGTGAAGACCCGACTCGATCCGCCATGTCCTGCTGGGTCATTTTAGGGGTAATAAAACGACCTTCCTCTTCTGCCGCCGCGTCAATAAGCAAGCGCGCAACGCGCCCATACACATCCAGTAGCGCCAGACTGCGAATATTATCCGTTGCCATGCGCAACCGTTTGGACAAGCCGGCTAACAGCTTGCGCGCCATGCCAACGTGCTCATCCAGTACCTTGTCGAATACCGCACGTGAGATGATCGCAACCTTGCACGCCTCAACCACCATCACCGAAGCCGACCGTGGCGTATCATCAAGCAACGCCAGCTCACCAAAATATTCGCCTTCACCCATCTGGTTAAGGACGATTTCGCGACCCTGCTCGTCACTTAAAAACACCTTCAGCTGCCCGGAAAAAATGACGTACAACGCATCGCTGTCATCGCCTTCATTAATCAGTACGCTTTGACGCGGGAACGATCGAACCACCGCGCCACGCGCGAGTGATTCCAGTTCACCCTCACCGAGTCCTGAAAATAGCGGGATTTTTGCTAACGCTTCTTTGGGCATGATTTAAGCAACCTTTATTAAAGTGCGCACATAAAAAAACCGCGTCAAGACGCGGCTTTTTTATGGAACAAAGCACCAATTACTCGCGCAGTGAACCCTTGTCGGCGTGTGCCATATTGATCAATTTGTCTGACAGTTCGGCATACTCATCACGATACGCCTTGATCTTGTCGGTGTTGTAATACTCCGCACCATCAATACCGCCATCGTGTTCCCAAGCGATAAACTGGGTCTGCATCTCTAGCAGGCGCTTGATCAGGTCTTGCTTCTCACTCATAACTTGGTCCTCAAAATCCTGTTGTTTTTCAAAACTGTTTCCAGATGGAATCTCGCGAGTATATCACTATTTCTGAAAAGCTCCCCATACCGCCATGGGGCAGCGCTTATATCCCCATAGATTCAACAACTTAAAAGCCCCACTGCAAGACCCAACAACCTGTTAGAATCCGGTTCCCATGGGAACATGGGAAAAAGTACTGGTGGCCATACTGGCCGCGGGCATTCTGTTCTGGATGTGGCCACGGGTCAGCCAGAACATGAAACACGCCCCCAAGGGCACCTCATCCGAGTGGATGAATCTCCTGTTTATTCTTGGACTGGTTGTACTGTTTGTCCTGTTGTTGATTATGGCGGTGTGACCACGCCCCTGTTTGGATTTTTAAGTGACTGATAATATTAGAAATATTGCCATTATTGCCCACGTCGATCATGGCAAAACCACGCTCGTTGATGCGCTACTACAACAATCGAACACCCTCGATTCACGCAAGGATGTGGGTGAACGACTGATGGACTCCAATGACCTCGAAAAGGAACGCGGTATCACCATTTTGTCGAAAAACACCGCCATCAACTGGGGCGGCTTTCGCATCAATATGGTCGACACCCCGGGACACGCCGATTTTGGCGGGGAGGTCGAGCGCGTGCTATCGATGGTGGATTCGGTACTGCTGCTGGTCGATGCGGTCGAGGGGCCAATGCCACAAACCCGCTTTGTCACCCAAAAAGCCTTCGCCCAGGGCCTGAGCCCGATCGTCGTGATCAATAAGATCGACCGCGATGGCGCGCGGATTGATGCGGTGATTGATGAGACCTTCGACCTGTTCGACCGCCTTGGCGCGACCGATGAGCAGCTCGATTTCCCGATTATCTACGCCTCGGGTCTGGACGGTTATGCCACTCTGGACCTGGATCAGCCCAGCGACAATATGGACCCGTTGTTTCAGACCATTATCGACAAGACGCCGCCACCGGACGTTGATGTGGATGGACCCTTTCAGTTGCAGGTCAGTTCGCTCGAATACAACAGCTACGTCGGCGCGATTGGCGTCGGTCGCATCACCCGCGGTCACATCAAGAGCAATTCTCCTGTCGTGGTGGTGGATACCGAAGGCGCTACGCGTCGTGCCAGAATTTTACAGATTTTTACCTTTCTCGGACTTGAGAAGATCGAAAGTGACTACGCCGAGGCAGGTGACATCATCGCCTTTACCGGCATTGAAGCGCCGCGCATCTCCGACACCGTCTGTGACCCGGCCTATGCTGAGGCACTACCCGCTCTGAGTGTCGATGAACCCACCGTGTCGATGGCGTTTCAAGTCAACACCTCCCCGTTCACCGGCAACGATGGCAAATTTGTCACCAGCCGTCAGCTGCGTGATCGCCTGCAACGCGAACTGATTCACAACGTCGCCTTGCGGGTCGAAGACACCGCGACACCCGATG
>DTRM01000080.1:0-3173 GCA_012965975.1 Chromatiaceae bacterium
GCCGAGTTGGGCGAGGTCAGTGGGCGTGCACGCGAAGGTCGTTTGCTGCCGCAAGATATGCAGGGCGGTTCGTTTTCTATATCCAGTCTAGGCGGCATCGGTGGCACAGGTTTTACGCCCATCGTCAACGCGCCAGAGGTGGCCATCATGGGTGTGTCGCGCGCGCAAATGAAGCCGGTGTTTCAGGATGATGCGTTTATACCGCGCTTGATACTGCCTTTTTCTATTTCATATGATCATCGTGTCGTTGACGGTGCGGCGGCCGCACGTTTTTGTCGGCACCTCGCTGAGTCGTTAGGTAACACAGACAATTTTCCCAAGTGGGCAGGTAAATAGTATGGCCAAGTCGATCGATATTTTATTGCCAGATATTGGTGAGTTTGATTCTGTCGATGTCATCGAGGTACTGGTTGCCGCCGGTGATACGGTAGAAAAAGAGGCGTCGTTGCTTACGCTGGAGAGCGACAAGGCAACCATGGAGATTCCATCACCGCACGCGGGTGTGATCAAGGAGCTTTGTGTCGCGGTAGGTGACAAGATTTCCCAAGGCGCCAGACTGGGTGTGATTGAGGTTGACGAGACGGCAGCACCCGCCGACAAGTCTGCGCCGACCAAGACATCCTCTGCGTCAGCAGCACCAGCGCCCCAGCCAGAGATGGCGTCGGTGCTTCCCGATGCAGACATAACGGCGGAGGTTGTTGTGATGGGCGCCGGTCCAGGTGGGTACACGGCGGCGTTTCGTGCCGCCGATCTTGGTAAGCAGGTTATATTAATCGAGCGCTTTTCGAATCTCGGTGGGGTCTGTCTGAATGTTGGCTGTATCCCGTCGAAGGCCTTGCTGCATGCAGCGGATGTGATTACCGAAGCCAGTGAAATGGAAGAGTTTGGCGTTAGTTTTGGCAAGCCCAAGATCGATATCGACAAGTTGCGCGGATGGAAAGAACAGATCATCGGCAAGTTGACCGGTGGTCTGGGTACGCTGGCGAAGAAACGCAAGGTCGAAGTGATTACCGGCAACGCTACGTTTGAAGGCCCTCATCTATTGTCGGTTGCAACCGAAGACGGAACGAAAACCATTGCCTTCCAGAATTGCATCATCGCTGCAGGTTCCGAGGCCGTCGAGTTGCCAGGGTTTCCGAATGACGATCCGCGGTTGATTACCTCCACGGGTGCGTTGGCGTTAGCCGATGTGCCGAAGCGTATGTTGGTTGTGGGTGGTGGCATCATTGGTCTGGAAATGGCTACCGTATACGACGCACTGGGCAGCAAGGTAACGGTGGTAGAACTCGGTGATCAGTTGATGCCGGGTTGCGACAAGGATCTGGTGCGTCCGTTGGAACGTCGTATCAAGAAAAGTTACGAGAACATTTACCTCGGCACTCAGGTAACCGGGATCAAGGCACTCAACGGTGGTTTGAAGGTTAGCTTTGAGGGTAAGAAGGCGCCAGAAACCGATACCTTTGATCGGGTGTTGGTCGCGGTGGGGCGCAGACCCAATGGCAAGAACATTACTGCGGACAAGGCGGGCGTGCATGTCGATGAGCGCGGATTTATCCCGGCAGACCCACAGCAGCGAACCAATGTGCCGCATATTTATGCCATTGGTGACATCGTCGGCCAACCGATGCTGGCACACAAGGCAACGCATGAGGCCAAGGTTGCGGCTGAGGTCATCGCTGATTTACCAGCGGCGTTTGATCCTTTGACGATTCCTTCGGTGGCGTATACCAATCCTGAAATTGCGTGGGCCGGCGTGACTGAGGCGCAGGCGAAGGAGCAGGGTTTGGAGTTTGAGAAGGCTTCGTTTCCGTGGGCGGCGAGTGGTCGATCCCTGAGTATGGGGCGCGATGATGGGGTGACCAAATTGATTGTCGATAAGGCATCGCACAAGGTTATTGGTGTAGGTATCACCGGCCCGAATGCGGGCGAGTTGATTGCTGAGGCGGTGCTTGCAATCGAGATGGGCGCTGATGTTGAGGACTTGGCTTTAACGATTCATCCGCATCCGACATTATCAGAGACGTTGAATTTTGCGGCGGAGATGATTGAGGGGACGTGTACGGATCTTTATATACCCAAGCGTGGGAAGAAGTAGCTCCAGTTTGCGGCGAACAATCTATGAATGCGAGTACAGTGGAGCTCAACTTTAAGCGTAGTGGTTCGGGTCGTCCTGTTCTGATTCTGCATGGTCTGTTTGGGTCGTCTTCTAACTGGGGAAAAATTTCACGCGAGTTGTCGACTGAGCATCAGGTGTTCGCGCTTGATCTGCGTAATCACGGAGAGTCTCCTCATCATAACAGCATGACGTATGCCGAGATGGCCGAGGATGTTGCGGAGTTCGTTCGACGGCATGAGATTGAATATCCGACGATCGTTGGTCATAGCATGGGTGGCAAGGTTGCGATGATACTGGCGTTGACACAGCCGCAGTTGATTTCGGCGTTGTTGGTGATCGATATTGCACCGGTTTTTTATACGCATGATTACTTGCCGTTGATTCGCGCGATGGCTGATCTGGATCTTGAGGGTATTGGGTCACGTGGCGATGCCGACAAGCGGTTGAAGGCAGAAATTCCAGATGATGCGTTGCGGGGGTTTCTGTTGCAGAACTTGGTTTTGGAAAACGGTGGGTATCGCTGGCGGTTTAATCTTGCAGCACTGGCTAACGGCTTGCCGGATATTCTGGGGTTTGAGGTTGGTGTGGGGGCTTCACCTTATGCCGGGGATGTTCGGTTTCTTGGTGGTGAAAATTCCGATTATCTCAATCCGAACCGCGCTGTTGAGGTTCTCGAGTGGTTTCCCAATGCGGTGATTGAAATGGTATCCGGTTGTGGTCACTGGCTTCACGCCGAACGTCCCGATTCGGTTATTGACGCAATAAGAAGTCTTTAATAATCAATTAGATGCGATAAGACGCTATGGCGATGGTTAAAGTCTAGATGGCTTGGGGTCGATAGCGAAGGGAGACAACTATTTATATAGGGTATCCCTGTGTTCGCATCGAGACTGTTATTGGTTGCATCCCTAGGCTGTGCGTTGAGCGCACAGGCGGGATTACAGCGTCATTATGAGGCATCGGTTGTCGAGGCGAGTTGGTTGGGTAATCAGTCGCAAGTCGAATGTCGCATGAGTCATGCGATTCCGCAGTTCGGTACGGTTGAGTTTGTGCGCCC
>DTRM01000080.1:3189-11613 GCA_012965975.1 Chromatiaceae bacterium
TTTTGAGGTCAAGCCATTCCAGCCAGCCAACTGGGAGGGGCAGGCCGTGTTGACGACTCGCCCGCCGCTATGGAACCACATCAATCGCAAACAATATCTTGGGGTGATCGCGATGGCACCCGGTACACCTGCTGCTGTTCTTGATCCTGTGGTTTCGGAAAGTTTGTTTAACGAGTTGTCGTTGGGCATGAACCCGACACTGACGTGGGTGGGAAAGCATGGCTTGCCTGTGCAAACATCGGTGACGGCGGCGGTTTCATCGGCACGTTTTGTGCCAGCGCTGGAAGCGTTTATTCGTTGTACGGGCGATTTGTTACCCTACAATTTTCAGTCGGTTGACGATCTCGTGTTGTACTACGATCCCGATGCCACCGAAGTACCGCGAGGCAACACTCAGCCGCTCGAACGCGTGGCGACGTTCTGCAAGGCCGATCCACACCTGAAGGGTATCCGTATCAGCAGCTACACCGGTGACCTGGGTAATGAATCGGATTTGCAACAGTTTTTGATGCGATCCAAAGCGATGGAGTTGTATTTAACTGAACGGGATATCGATCCTGAACGGGTGATGATCGTGCAGGCGGATTCCAATTTGGTTGACGATGATCGCGGCTGGATCGATATTCGTTTGTTTGGTCCCGAGGCGGTGAGTCATGTGAATTTTCGTACGGCGAAATGGAATCTCGCGAAGGAGTCGACACGGTCTCTGGATTTTCTGCTCGAATATTTGAAGGCGACGGATCGTGAGTTGGTGCTCAAGGTGGGTGGTCATACTGACGATGTCGGTCGCCTACGCTACAACCGGGGCTTGTCGAAACAGCGAGCCAAGTCGGTAGAAACCTATCTTGCCAGTCGCGGGGTGAGCGGGAAACAGGTCGCAATTAAGTATTTTGGCGAGGCAAAGCCTGTCGTGCCCAATAAATCAGCCGAAAATCGAGCCATCAACCGACGAGTTGAGATTGATTTCTAGTCGGCAAGCCCACAACTCCCTATAATAAGCTCCCTGTTTCCTCCGGAACTTGAGTTCCGGCGGCACGAATCGTTTTGGAGCTTGTGCAATGTCTGGGGTAAAAAAAGTCGTATTGGCGTATTCCGGGGGTCTTGATACGTCGGTCATCCTTAAATGGCTGGAAGAAACCTACGAGTGTGAGGTCGTGACTTTCACGGCTGACTTGGGGCAGGGCGAGGAAGTAGAGCCTGCGCGCGCCAAGGCTCAAGCCTACGGTATCAAGGAAATCTACATAGACGATTTGCGCGAAGAGTTCGTGCGTGACTTTGTGTTTCCGATGTTTCGTGCCAATACGATCTATGAGGGTGAGTACCTGTTGGGTACCTCCATCGCGCGCCCGTTGATTTCAAAGCGATTGATCGAAATAGCCAACGAGACCGGAGCCGATGCGATTTCTCACGGTGCGACGGGCAAGGGTAATGACCAGGTACGTTTTGAGTTGGGTGCCTATGCTCTGAAACCGGACGTGCAGATTATTGCGCCATGGCGCGAGTGGGATCTTAACTCGCGCGAGAAGTTATTGGCTTACGCCGACAAGCACGGTATCCCGGTTGAGATGAAACGTGGCAAGGCGTCGCCGTACTCGATGGATGCAAATTTGTTGCACATCTCCTATGAAGGTGGTCCGTTGGAAGACCCGTGGACTGAGGCTGAGGATGATATGTGGCGTTGGTCGGTTGCGCCCGAGGCGGCACCGGACGCGCCACTGTATATCGAGCTGACCTACAAGAATGGGGACGTTGCCGCCATTGACGGTGTGGACATGTCGCCAGCGACGGTGCTGGAAACACTGAACAAGTTGGGTGGGGCACACGGTGTCGGTCGCCTCGATATTGTCGAGAACCGTTATGTCGGGATGAAGTCGCGCGGTTGTTATGAAACGCCGGGTGGCACGATTCTGATGAAGGCGCATCGTGCCATCGAGTCGCTTACCCTGGATCGGGAAGTCGCGCATCTGAAAGATGATCTGATGCCCCGTTATGCGACGATGATCTATAACGGCTATTGGTGGAGTCCTGAACGCACCGCATTGCAGACCTTGATTGACGCGACTCAGGTGACGGTGAACGGTGAAGTGCGCCTGAAATTGTACAAGGGTGGCGTCACTACTGTTGGCCGAAAGTCAGATGATAACAGCCTATTCGACGAAAATATCGCCACATTTGAGGATGATGGTGGCGCATACAACCAAGCGGATGCTGAGGGCTTCATCAAGTTGAACGCACTGCGTTTGCGGATTGCCGCGCGAAAACTATAGCCTAGGCCTTCGGTTATGCGCAGAATTGGGGCTCTTTTATCGTGATAGGTGAATTGATGCCGACAGTCATAGAGTTTGCGAATGGAGATCTATATCCACTAGGCGGCGGGGATGGCGTAATAAATAGTCAGGATCTGTTGCTGATCTTGCAGCACTGATTTCTACTTATGGTATCGCTTGGGCGGTTGATTGATGTATGGGGTACGCCCGAGTTTAATCGGGTTGCCAAGGCCGAACTTAATCGGCTACCTGCGGGGGTATTGCCGCTTCAGCAAGGGCTCAAGCAAAGCAGTCATGTTAGTGATGAGCCATTTTCGGTTGTTATTTTAAATGTCAGCGAAACAGAAGAAGAGCTGCGTATAAAATGCAGCGTGTTCTACGCAGGAATCATTGCCGGTTGTAGTTGTGCCGATGACCCAACTCCGACTGGCACCATAAATGAACACTGCGAAGTTGAATTTCTAATTGATAAGCAAACGACAGAGCTTAGCGTGTGCAAGCTTATTTGAGATTTTGTGGAACCTGAGCTGGAGGGTGGAATTTAATTCTGTCCTCCAGCTCAGGTGGAACCGTCTACATAAACAGCGTTACATCAGCTTTTTGTGCATCGCTCAGATAGGTTGCGGCCCCGGCCCATTCGCTGATCTCGGGGATGAACTCCTCTGCTTTCATGCCGAACAGATCGGCCGTCATTTGGCAGGCGACGAGTTTGGCATCTACCTCGATACAGGCATCACGCAGTTCGCCAATTGGGGCAACGCCCTTGTTGCTGATGGTCATTTTCATTAACGACGTGGCCAGAGTTTCAAATCCGGGCACATTGGACATCAGCAGGTTCGGCATATTCCAGTTAATCCCCTGAAACCATTCCGGACCGAACGGCATTTTCATTGGCATCGCTGGGTTGCCGAGCGGGCTGATGTTTGGATTCAGATCCTTTTTCAGCAGACTCAGTCCATAGAAGGTGAAGAACAGGGTGACCTTCCAGCCCATGGCACCCGCCGTTGATGCGAGGATAAAGGCGGGGTAGGCCCAGTCGAGGGTACCTTTGGAGACAAGGATCGACATGGAGGGTATTTTAGCTTCTTCGTAATCGGTGATTCGTTTGTCGAAGCGTTCATCAAACCAAGTGTCGAGGGCTGCCGACGGGATTTGGGGAAATCCGGCTTGTGCAGATTCAGTGGTGACTGACATAGAGTATCTCCTTCGTACTAATGTACAGCAGGTTGGCGGGACAGGCTTAAACAGCATAGCCCAGAAGCAATATGTTGATTTCTCTGGCTCGGAGCCTACGCGCGGCAATATGGAAAAGCAAGCAGTGGGGAGGGATTATTGGACCAGTTGATTGAGGTCAAAAATCGGCAGCAATATGGCGAGTACGATGATCAGCACAACGCCGCCCATGATCAGAATCAGGAGAGGCTCGAACATACCCAGCAATGTAGAGACCAGGGATTCGACTTCACGTTCCTGATTGGTTGCCGCGCGGTCGAGCATGTCTTCGAGGTTACCACTGGCTTCACCACTGGCAATCAAATGAATGGTCATTGGCGTAAAGTAACCGCTTTGTTTGAGTGACTCGGAAAGCCCCGCACCTTCACGCACGCGTATGGCAGTGTCTATGACTGCCCCACGCATGGGTAGATTGGACAGCACCTGTGCCGATACCTTGAGGCCCTCGAGAATGGGTACGCCACTGGCGGTGAGAATGCTCAGCGTGCGGGAGAAACGTGCGGTGTTGAATCCGCGGGTCAGTTTTCCAACTAGGGGCAAAGTGAGCATGACTCGGTGCCAGGCAAAACGAAACTTCTCTTTCTTGAGCAGATAGATCACCAAGGCGACACCCGCGCCGATGGCCAAGGCCATGGCCCAGCCGTATTCAACCATGAAATCACTGACGCTGATGAGTGCTTGCGTGAGGGCCGGCAAGTCTTGTCCAACACTTTCGAATACGCCGATGACTTCTGGCACGACATAGGTCAATAACCCAACCACCACGGAAATTGCCAGCAATGTCAGAATGACGGGATACAACAGGGCCAATGAGATCTTTTGATGCATCTGCTGGCGTGTTTCCGCGTAGTCTGCCAGACGTTCCAGTATCAGATCCAGATGGCCGGTTTGTTCTCCGGCGGCGACCGTCATGCTATACAGTTCAGGGAAGGCATTGGGGAAATCGGCGAAGCCTTCTGCAAGCGTATGGCCTTCCATGACGCGGGATCGTACCGCAAGCAACATGCCTTGCAGTTTTACCTTCTCAGATTGTTGCGATACCGCTCGCAGGGATTCTTCCAACGGTAAGCCTGAACGGATTAATGTTGCCAGTTGGCGAGTGATTAACGCGAGCTCAGTAGCGGAGATCTTGAAGCGACCGCCGCGTGACGGCTGTGCCGATTTGGAATTGTTCTTGCCATGTTCAGTGACTTCATCAACGCTGAGCGGGCTCCATCCCTTGTCGCGTAGTTGCTGACGCACCTGTCGAGAGTTATCGCCTTCGAGCAGACCCTTCTGTTTACCACCCTTGGCATCCAGAGCCGTGTATTGAAACGCACCCATGGTTGCGTTATGACGCCTGCGTCACACGCAGGACTTCTTCGAGTGTCGTGTGTCCGTCCAGTACGCGTCGCTTGCCGTCATCGCCGATGCTGGGTGAGACACTCCGCGCGTAACGTTCCAAGGCCTGTTCCGCCGCACCATCGTGGATCATTTCACGCATGGTGTCATCGACGGGAACCAGTTCATAGATGCCGGTTCGCCCGCTATAGCCGGAGTGGCTGCATTTGGAACAACTGCCCGAGTGGTACAGGGTGACATCGGCATCCTTTTCCAGTCCAAGCTTTTCGCAATCGACTGCATTGGCCTTGTAGGGTTCTTTGCATTCTTCACACAACACCCTGACCAAGCGTTGGGCCAGTACACCAATCAGGCTGGAGGCGAGAAGGAAGGGTTCTACCCCCATGTCGCGCAAACGCGTGACCGCACCCACCGCGGTATTGGTGTGCAGAGTGGAGAGCACAAGGTGACCCGTCAGACTGGACTGCACTGCAATTTCGGCGGTCTCAAGGTCACGAATTTCACCGATCATCACAACGTCGGGATCCTGACGAAGAATGGCGCGCAGCCCCCTGGCGAAGGTGAGTTCTACCTTCACATTGACTTGTGTTTGGCCGATGCCATCGATGAAGTATTCGATGGGATCTTCAATGGTCATGATGTTACGACTCTTGTCATTGAGTCGCGTCAATGCGGCGTAAAGGGTGGTGGTCTTACCCGAGCCGGTTGGGCCGGTAACCAGAATAATGCCATGAGGACGATGAATCAGGCGGTCGATGACGTCCTGTGAAGGCTTTGCCATGCCGAGGTGATCGAGATTTAGCCGCCCAGCCTGTTTGTCCAACAGTCGCAGTACCACGCGCTCGCCCTGGCTGGCGGGCAATGTCGATACACGCAAGTCGACCGCGCGACCAGCGACTTTGAGCGATATACGACCGTCTTGGGGTAGGCGTTTTTCAGCGATGTCGAGTTTTGACATCACCTTGATACGCGACACGATCAGCGGTGCCAGCATGGCCCGAGGTTGTAAAATTTCACGCATGATGCCATCGACACGCATCCGTATTGATAGGCGCGATTCGAAGGGTTCGATGTGAATATCCGAGGCATTGGCTTTGACCGCTTCGGTTAATAGCGCATTGATGAGACGAATAATCGGCGCATCGTCCTCACTTTCAAGCAAGTCTTCGGGTTCGGCCAGACCGGCGGCGATGCTGCCAAGATCAAGATCCTCTCCGATGTCTTCCATCATTTGCTGGGTTTCAGCGGAGTCGTGTTCGTAGGCCTGCACCAGCATGGTCTCAAATTGCTCGTTACCGATATGTTTGAGACGCATTGGGCGGTTACAAAAGCGGCGCAGTTCGTTGATGGCACTTAGGGTGACGTCATCACGATAGACCAAAATCGTATCGCCACGATCATCTTCGGTGACCAATACGCCATTGCGTTTGGCGAACACGAACGGTGGACGAACTCGGGCGCTAGAAGGGGCGACTTCGTCAGTTGCTTCTTCCACTGGCGTATCGCTAGACGCCATCGTTCATCGACTCCATGGCATCGGCCTGAGGTTCAGAGGGTGCCGGTATGTCTTGCATAGGCTCTAGTGTCGGTGCTGGCTCATTTGGAAACAAGGAAATGCCTTCGTTCTGACGCTGCAATTGTATTGCGCGAATATGACGATATTTGTTGCTGGTGATCATATGCGTGTCGTAATAGTCACGCAGGATGGTGGCCTTGATGAACACCATCAGGTTGGTTTTCTTGAGTGTCGTGGCGCGCGACTGAAACAGCTTGCCGAACAGGGGGATGTCACCCAGAAAGGGAACCTTCTGAATGTTCTCCTGAACAGTGGTCCGAATCAGGCCACCTAAAACCAAAACCTGCTCGTTGTCGATCAGTACGGTGGTATCAATGGTACGTTTTTCGGTAGTCAGATCCGTGTCACTGGTGGTAGCCGTTTTGACGCTGGAGGCTTCTTGCGAGATTTTGAGCTGAATCGCGCTGCCTTCGTTGATCTGCGGGGTGACCTTAAGGATTAAACCGACGTCCTGTCGCTCAATGGTCTCGAACGGGTTGCTGGCGCCACTTGAGCTAGTCGTGAAGTTACCAGTGCGAAACGGCACGTTCTCTGCGACAACAATCTGTGCCTCTTCGTTATCCAGCGTGACAATACTGGGTGTGGCCAAAATATTGTTGTCGACATTGCGATCCAGCGCATTGATCAATGTGTGCATGGACAATACCGTGTCATCGACTCCGGGGATATCAACCACGCCATCGAAGAAACCAAGGCTCAGACCTGTGCCAGCCGCGGATAGCGGGCTGGTTGCGGCGCTGAGAATGCTGCTGCCACCGTTATTGAACACCGAACCACCGACGATACCGGCATTATTGCTCGCGCCGAGCCATTGGATGCCAAGTTCCTTGGTTTGTTCGGGTGACACTTCAACGATGATGGCTTCGATGTGTACCTGTGCGCGGCGAATATCCAGCTTGCGAATCACACTTCTCAGCGAACGAAAAATATCCGGTGGGGCAGTAATAACCAGCGCGTTGGTCGATGGATCTGCCTGGATGTCAAAACCAGCTTTGGCTCGAGTGGCGGCGACACCTTTCTTCTGGCTGTTGTCGGCCTGTTTGGTTTTGCCCAGTCCCGTCAGCACTGGGGCGAGATCCTCGGCCTTGGCGTAACTGAGATAAATGACATGTGTATTACCGGTTTCTTCCGGTTCCGTATCAAGCTGCGCAATGGTGGCGCGCATCTGCATGCGGGTGCCACGTTCACCGGCGAGGATCACGCTGTTGGTGCGTTCATCCGCCGCGAGCGTTACCTTGCTTGCCGACAAGGGGCCTTTGCCGCTGCCTCTTTTGTAAAGGGTGCTGAGAATGCGAACCATTTCACTCGCGGAGGCATACTGCAATGCGATGACCTCAATCTCGTTGTCACCGGCCTTGTCGATGCTATGGATAATGCCGACCAGTCGATCGATGTTGGCGGCACGGTCGGAAATGATCAATACGTTCGAATCGGGGTAGGCGGCGAGGTGTCCCTGTTGCGGCACCATGGGACGCAGAATAGGTACTAACTGCGCGGCCGACACATTATCAACCTGCACGATACGCGTCACAATCTCATCACCCTTGCCGGGCGCACGGGAGTCTACCGTGGGAATCGCATCTTGTTTGGCCGACACGTCGGGCACGATCTTGACGATTGAGCCAAACGGTATGGCCGCGAATCCATGCACCTTCAGAATCGACAGGAACACCTGATAGGCCTCTTCTGCCGGCATCGGCTTGGATGAAATGACGGTGACCTTGCCTTTGACGCGAGGGTCGACGATGAAGTTTGTGCCCGTGACCTCAGAAATTGTTCCGATCAGGGCATTGATATCTGCATCCTTGAGATTCAGCGTCAGGTTCTGTGCTTGCGCGGACAGGCTGAGCATTAGCCCAATGACCAGAGTAGACCAAAGACCTAACAGTCTCCGCTGTGGGGATCGAAACACATTGGTACCGGTTTGGCGCATGCCAGACTTCTCCATCGTAAATAATAGGGGTGTGGTGGGTGACAACACTAATGCAATCGACTCGGCAGGTTGTA
>DTRM01000081.1 GCA_012965975.1 Chromatiaceae bacterium
GATCGAAACGACCACCGATCAAATCGGTGCCGACAAAATAGCTTGCGCTGACAAACACGATCAATATAAACACAAACACCGGTAGCAAATAGCCGATGGGAACACCGTCCGGCATGATCGCTGAAGGATCCAGTGGATCGAGCGACTTTTTTCGACCAGACAAAGTGGCCGTTTTAGTAGTATCAGAGTCGAATGTCATATTCGTTACCTGCTGCCACGATGCATCACGGCCAGATGCAACCAGCGATGGGTTTCGTTGATGGAGTATACGGGTTTGTACTGGGTCAGATCTGCCGCTTGGAGAACCGTATCAAAGAGGCTGTCGAGTATATAATTATGGCCGTCGAACTGCACCAATAAAACCGCGTGAGCGAGATTTCGGTAGACATCCCTGACGATCACGATTCGCAGCGTGTCGGCTGCGAATCCGATGCTTCTTAGCGCGAAGTATTTGGCAATCGCATAGTCTTCACAGTCGCCCGAGCGTTCCATGAAGATAACCGGCGCGGTCCACCAATCTTCCTTGCCCCAATTCAACTGATCGTTCTTGTAGTCCCACTGATTGAAAAACCGGTTGGCCTTTTGTAGCGTTGCATGGTCAACCCGGTGATGATCAGAGGTGAACTCGATCCAGTCACGTGCGCTGGAATCCGTGCACTGACTGAGATTATTGGCACAGGCAGATACGTCCCCCAGAAACAGTCGGTGCTCTTCACGAACGCGAGACCACTGTGGAAACGCATCCAGTTGATCAGAGCGCAATTCGACCATGCCGAACAGAAGCCCGTCAATCGCCAGGCAGGTTGAAGGAATGAGTAGCACTACAGCTGCCAACGTGACGAGCCAGCTGCGAGGTTGGATGGCCCTGAACAATCGGTATCCCTGCGTTAATGCTCGGTTAGCGCGGTACTGTGCAGATCCAGAAACGGTCGCGCGAGATAATCGAGGACGGTGCGGACGCCAGTGATAATATCGACGGTTACCGTCATACCCGAGACGATGAACTGTTTGCCTTCAACCTCGCCCAGATAGGCCTTGTCGGTCTCAACCCGGATGCGATAGTACGGCTCACCATTTTGATCAATAGAACTGTCGGGGCTAATGCGCATCACCGTGCCGTCAAGCCCCCCATAGCGCCGGTAGTCAAATGCACTGACCTTGACCAGCGCGCGTTGCCCTGTTTCCAGATAACCGATGTCGCGTGGGTGAATTCGCGCCTCCACAATTAGCTGGGCATCCACCGGCACGATATCCATAATGGCTTCCCCAGGGGCAATCACCCCACCACGGGTATTAAAGGCGATGTCCTTGATCACGCCATCAACCGGTGACTTGATCATCAACCGATCGACTCGATTATCGAGATCTACAAGTCCTTGCTCGAGCGCAATACGTTCGGCCTCGACGTTGGATAATTCATTGGAGATTTTGGAGCGATAGGCCTTGTTACGTTCTTCCATCTGTGACCGAGTCTCGGCAAGGGCGGACTCGGCTTGTTGAATCTCGATTTTTGTCCCCGTGATCTTGCCATCGAGATCATTGACGGATCGCTTCAAGCGTAGAAACTCGACTTCAGAAATCACTTGTTTCTCGACCAGTCGAGTACTCATCTCCAGTTCCCGGTGCGCCAGCTCGGCGCTCGAAGAAGCGGTGCCCAAGCGCGCGGTAAGCTCTTCAACAAAACGTTTCTTCTGTGCAAACTGTTGTTCGAGTATTTTCATATCGGCCGCCAAACGGTCACGCCGAGCATGAAACAATCGAGTTTGCGCGGCCACCAATGCAGGTTGTTCAGTAATGATCCACTCCGGAAATATTGGATCGACCGCATCCAGCTCGGCCTGCAGACGCACCAGACGGACCTCGAGATCGGCCTTGGTCGCGCGATTACCCTCACGGCTCGATACCACACTGGTGCCATCCAGCTGTAACAGGTCTTGTCCCGCCCTGACCAGATCCCCTTCGGCGACGAAAAACTGACGAATAATACCGCCTTCCAGATGTTGGACGGTTTGAATGCGACCCGAAGGCACTACCTTTCCGCTCGAATGGGTGACTTCTTCCAGCGGTGCGAGCGCTGCCCACCCAAACAACAGCAATACGACCCACATCGCCATGCGCAGTCGCCGACGCAGTTGCGTGGGTACGGCCTCGTCCGGTGTCAGCGCCAGCCACTCGGACTCACTGACCGACACGTCGTTGGCGATTGTCATCTTGTCTCCTTGCCTTTGACTGCGACGTTCACAAAGACCCCGTCCTTGAGCTGGACGATACGCGAACAAAGCTGCAATAAGTCCTGGTTGTGGCTGATAATCACCCCGGTACGGCCGTTATAAAATCGTTTCAGGGTGGCGATGACCCGTGCGGAGGTTTCTTGATCCAAGGCACTGGTAGCCTCATCAAGAATCAATACACGGGGATCAATCAACAACGCGCGTGTTAGTGCGATCGCCTGACGTTGGCCCGCCGACAAGCCGATGCCAGATTCGCCAATGCGTGTATCGTAACCCCGAGGTAATCGTGCAATAAACTCGCTGATGCCGGTACTGGCCGCCGCACTTTGAATTCGTTCATCACTGATCCATGGGGCACCGAGTACAATATTTTCGCGAAGGGTGCCGCTGAACAACACCACATCTTGGGGCACCATAGCGATCTGTCCGCGAAGGTGGTGCACATCAATATGATTCACGTCGACATCATCAACCCGGATGCTGCCGCTATCGGGATGTTGCAAGCCGAGCAGTAATCGAGAAAGTGTGGTTTTGCCTGATCCATTGCCGCCGACGATACCGACGACTTCGCCCGCCGCTATCTGTAGCGACGCATTATCCAGCAACCAGGGTTGGTCGTCGCTGTAACGAAAGCGCACGTCCTGTAACGCCAGATCGCCCCGCAGCCTTCCGGTGGCGACGCATTGCACATCGGCATCACGCTCACCGGGTTGCTCGAGCACCTGTTGCAACGCACTCAGCCCGATGACCCCCTGTTTGAATTGAACCAGTGCCTGAACCGCGCCTTGAAGCGGAGCAAGCCCGCGTCCGCTCAGCAACACGACGGCGATCAGTGCGCCTACTGTCAGGTCGCCATTGATTACGCTAAT
>DTRM01000082.1 GCA_012965975.1 Chromatiaceae bacterium
TATGCGCCTCGGGCAGATAAGACAGCTTTTGCACGCTACCCCCAAGCCCAACACCCAACCAGTCACCTCGACCAAATGCGATCAGTGATTGGGTCAGCTGAAATCCACTGTCATAGGCGTGCGACCAAGGGTCCATGAATGAGGTAACCCGCGCCATACGATACGGCGCTGCCAATACCAGACAGGTAAACATCAATCCCGACGTTCCCAGCAACACCGTAAACTGCCAGAGCCGCGCACCGGCAAGAAACAACATCCCTGCAACGGTAACCAGCAACACCGCAGTCGCACCGAGGTCGGGTTGCTGCAACAACAAACCTCCCACAATCGCCAGCAGTAGCATGGGCTTGGCGAAACCCCTCACGCTCTGTTTCACCTCTTCATCACGACGCACCAGATAGCCCGCCATAAAAATAATGAAAAACAGTTTGACCAACTCCGACACCTGTAAATTAACCGGCCCCAAGGACAACCAGCGAACACTGCCGTTCACTTCTCGCCCAACGCCCGGAATCAACACCACGACCAACATCACAAAGGCGACCAACAACAGTGGAACACCGAGGCGTTCCCAGACCGACATCGGCACTCGCCACATCAACAGTCCAAGCCCCACCGCGACACAGGTAAAAATTCCCTGACGCATGAGAAAGAAAAACGGCTGCTGATACTGGCGATCAGCAAGGTTTAGTGAAGACGATGCGACGAACACCAAGCCAATAAACAGTAACAAACCTGCGATCAGCAACAATGGCCAGTCGAGCTGAGCCCAGACCAAATCGCGTCCTCGCGATCTGCGCCCCGGCAATTCCGTGCACTCTGCACGCATTATCATGCTTTCATATCCTTGATTGCCGCCACGAAGCTACGGCCGCGCTCCGCAAAATCGTGATACATATCGAGACTGGCACAGGCAGGCGACAACAACACCGAGTCACCCGTTTCTGCCATTGAGGCGGCGAACCGGACAGCGGCATTCATATCCTCGGCGCGCGCCACCGGTACTTGTTTATCCAGCACTGCCTCAAGCAAGTCGGCATCCCGTCCAATCAACACCACGGCCCTTGCCTTGCGCGCCACCACTGACGCCAAGGGTGAAAGATCCGCGCCCTTGCTATCACCGCCGGCGATCAATACCGTTTTGCCTTCGAGCCCCTCCAGAGCCGCAAGGGTTGCGCCAACATTGGTCGCCTTCGAGTCGTTAAAGAATGACACACCAGCGATCTCTGCAACCCACTGCATACGATGCTCCAGACCGCCAAAGCTGCGTAACTCATCAAGCATCGGAGCCATACCAAGATCGATCGCATCACCGATCGCCAATGCCACCAATGCGTTAGCGATATTCTGCCGACCCTTTATTTTCAGATCGGAGACCGGCAGCAATTCGCGCTCGCCATTGCACAGCCAAACCTCTGTTCCCACGGTGCGAATACCCCACTCGCCAATACCTGGCTCAGACAAGCCGAACCACACGACCGGTCGATCCGTGTCATCCCACTGACTTACCTGCTGGTCATCAGAGTTCAACACCATCACCCCATCACCCCGAAACACACGTTGCTTGGCGGCCGTGTAAGCAGCCATATCCGCATAACGATCGAGATGGTCCGCACTGATGTTCAATACCGTTGCCACCGCCGCGTTCAGCGAGTGGGTGGTCTCAAGCTGAAAGCTTGATAATTCGAGCACATACAGTTCAGCGTGATCACGCTTCAACAATTCCAATGCCGGCACACCAATATTGCCACCCACTTCAACACCGACCCCGGCACGCCGCGCCATTCGCCCTATTAATTCAGTTACTGTGCTTTTACCGTTGGATCCGGTGATCGCAACCACGGGCGTTTTAATCGCGCGTGCAAACAACTCCACATCACCCACCAGCTCGGCGCCGCGTTCCACACAGCGAACAATAAAGGGCTCGTTAACACTGACGCCGGGGCTGATCACGACCAGATCCGGCACATGCAAGGTATCCAGCGGGAAGCCACCCAGGAACAGGGCCATATCGGGAAACTCATCCACTAAGGTATCCAGTTGTGGTGGTTGTTCACGGGTATCCGTTACCGCCACTTCGATGCCCAGATCAGACAAAAATCGCGCACACGACAGACCGGTCACACCCAGACCCACAATCAACGCGCGACTGCCCGCCACGGGCAGCGGGCGATCGTTTTCTGCTGTGTCCATGTGTTCAACCATCTATGTGTATACCCTCATCGAATCTTCAGTGATGCCAGCCCGACCAACACCAGAATGACGGTGATGATCCAGAAACGCACAATGACCCTCGGTTCGGGCCAGCCCTTTAACTCGAAATGATGGTGTAACGGCGCCATGCGAAAAATTCGTTTGCCGGTCAACTTGTAGGAGGTCACCTGCATAACGACTGAAACGGTTTCCATCACGAATACGCCGCCCATAATCATCAAAATCAACTCCTGACGAACCACTACGGCTACCACGCCCAGTGCCGCACCCAATGCCAACGCGCCGACATCACCCATGAACACCTGCGCGGGATAGGCGTTGAACCACAAAAACCCGAGACCTGACCCGACCAGTGCGCCACAGAAAATCACCGCCTCGCCGGCACCCGGCACATAGGGGATAGCCAAATAGGAAGCAAACTTGACGTGGCCGGAAAGATAAGCAAACAAACCGAGAGCGCCACCCACCAGTACGGTCGGCATAATGGCGAGACCATCCAAACCATCGGTTAGATTAACGGCGTTGCTGCTACCGACGATGACGAAATAGGTCAAAGCGATAAAACCCCAGCCCATTTCGATGGATATATTCTTGAAGAACGGCACGATCAACGCCGTTTCCGCCGGCGTAGTTGCCCCCTGGAATAATACGACTGCGGCGCCAAGACCCACGACCGACTGCCAAAAATACTTGTATCGCCCGGGCAGACCGCGACTGTCATTCAACACCAGCTTGCGATAGTCATCGACCCAACCAATGCATCCAAACGCGAGCGTCACACCAACGATGATCCATACATACCGGTTCGACAGGTCTGACCACAACAAAGTTGATGTGGCGATCGCCACCAGAATCAGCGTGCCCCCCATGGTCGGAGTCCCGGCCTTGGAAAAATGGCTTTCCGGTCCATCACTGCGCACCGTCTGACCAATCTGGTGATGTCGCAAACGACGAATCATCACGGGACCGACGAAAAACGAAATTAGCAATGCGGTCAGTGCCCCAAAAATCGCACGCAACGTCAAGTACTGGAATACATTAAACCCGCTGTGATATTGAGCAAGGTAGTCGGCCAGATACAATAGCATCAGCAACCCTCCCCGGTCGGCTCGGCGGACAATGCCGTCACGACACGATCCATAGCTGCCGAACGAGACCCCTTGACCAACAACACGACCGACTCGCCTAACTGTGGCTGCAGTGCGGCAACCAACGCCTCACGACTATCGAAGTGATGGCCAGCGTCACCGAACCCGCTCACCGCATGGGCACTCAATGTACCGCAGGCATACAAGCGATCGATGCCCATCTCACGTGCGACGACGCCAATATCGTGATGCAGTTCACTCGCGCCTTGGCCCAGATCGCCCATGTCACCCAATACCAACCAACGCTCACCCTGACACGCCGCCAGCAACTTTATCGCGGCATCCACGGAACCCGGGTTGGCGTTGTAACTGTCATCGATAATCTGCGCACCGCTACGGCCGGCCAAGGGTGCCAAACGCCCAGAGACCGGCAACAACTGCTTCAAACCCCGGACAATGGTTTTCAGATCGACGCCCAACGCCAGACATGCCGCGGCCGCGGCCAGCGCATTGGACACGTTGTGGAGACCCGCCAGATGCAAAATGACATCCACGGCTTCATCGTTATGGGCCAGCCCAAAACGCGTCTCGAACGCGCCATCCACCAACCGGGTTGCAAGCGCCTGATCACGCAGATGCACATCTGCATCACCCTGCCATCCAAATGTAAGGATGTTCACATCACTGGCAACGGTATCTCGCCACTGCGGCGCATAAACGTCATCCGCATTGATAATAGCCGTGTCACCTGCTGTCAGCGTGGAAAAGATCTCACCCTTGGCGGTTGCGACCCGATCGATTGAACCAAAACCCTGCAAATGAGCCGGACCTGCATTGGTCAATACCGCTACCTGTGGCATCGCAACAGTAACCAGTCGACCGATTTCACCCAGCGCACTCGCGCCTAACTCAAGCACCGCGTATTCGTCGTCATCACTGAGCCGAAACAAGGTTAAGGGCAGACCGATCTCGTTATTGAAGTTACCGCGCGTCGCCAATACCTTGCCACGACAAGATAAAATGGCGGCGACCATCTCCTTGACCGTGGTTTTGCCATTGCTGCCGGTGATGGCTACCGTTGGGATCGGATGTTGGCGACGCCATTCCTGCGCCAACTTCATCAACGCCTTACCGGTGTCACCGACAGTAATCAGCGGCATGTCGACATCGACGCTATCGCTAATCACGGCGGCGATGGCGCCACTGTTTCTGGCCTTATCGACAAAACCATGGCCATCAAAGTTGGGGCCCTTGAGCGCAACAAATACATCACCCGGCAACAACGAGCGGGTATCGGTACTGACGCTGCCAAAATCGAGATCTGGCCCGTTATAGTGTCCATCAAGAAGCTGGGCTGCGTTCATCAATCCCATCGTCGCCACTAGCGCCCCCCTGCCGACTCGGCGCTGCCAAGCAGCGCGTTTACCACGTCACGATCACTGAACGGGATCTTGAGTTCGCCGAGTTGCTGGGTCGTCTCATGGCCTTTGCCCGCAACTAGTATCAGATCACCCGCTGCGGCATGGGTGACGGCATAGGCGATCGCTCCGGCGCGATCGCGCTGAATATGTGCTGATTCAACCTCCGTCAAACCAGCAACAATATCGGTGACAATTTGATCGCCATCTTCCAAGCGCGGATTGTCATCGGTGATGACGATCTGATCGGCATATTGCTCGGCGACGGTCGCCATCAGCGGGCGTTTGCCTGCATCACGATTGCCACCACAGCCAAATACCACCCACAACGACCCAGCGCAGTGGTGTCGCAATGCCTTCAGCACCTGTTGTAGCGCGTCCGGGGTATGCGCAAAATCCACCACCACCAGCGCCTTCCCTGTTGCAGAAAAACGCTCCATTCGACCTGGCAAACTGGCAACAGACCCGAAGCGATGCAGCAAATCATCAAACGCGATCCCCTGCGCCAGCAAGGCGGCGAACGCAGCCATCAGGTTGTGGGCGTTAAAACGACCGAGCAACCCCGTTTGCAGCGCTGCCGATTGTCCGCGCCAATGCAGATCGAAACTGAGACCTGATGAGCCCATCTGTAAATGGGTCGCACATAAATCAGGCGCGACCGGCTGCGAACCATCGCGGTTCAAGCCGTAGGTAATCTGCTCGACATCATCCGGCAAGGCGGCGATCAGTTCTCGACCAAAATCATCGTCGAGATTGATCACCGCGGTCTTTAGCCCAGGATGGATAAAGAGTTGTTTTTTTGCCTCGCCGTACGCATCCATGGTCGCGTGATAATCAAGATGATCGCGCGTTAAATTGGTGAACACCGCGATATCGATCTCGGTACCCTGCAAGCGATGCTGGGCAAGGCCATGAGAGGAGGCTTCCATTGCCACACATGCGACCTTGTCATTGCGAAAACCGGCCAACAAGGATTGCAACGTCAATGCGTCCGGCGTCGTGTGCGTCGCCGCTTGCAGCGCACCGGTAACCCCGTAACCCAGAGTGCCAATCGTGGCGCAACTCAGCGGGTCACCCGCCGCCAGCGCTTGCGCAATAAACTGACACACCGAGGTCTTGCCGTTGGTGCCGGTTACCGCGATCACTTCGAGATCATGTGAGGGATGATCATAAAAACGAGCGCCAATCCGGCCAAGCAACGATGACAAATGATCAACCGCCACCAACGCAACGCCAGCCGAGCAAAGCTGGTTGATGCGGGTGCGATCCCATCGCGCATCAGGTTCCCAAAGAATTGCCGCCGCACCCGAGTCGATGGCGACGGCTGCAAAATCCAGTCCGTGTGTCTGTATGCCGGCACAGGCAATAAAAATATCGCCCGCGAGCAGTCGACGACTGTCGCTGGCGAGACCACTCACCACAATATTGGCGTCAACCGGCACCTCGGCAAAACCATCCAGCAGTTGCGCCAGATCGAGAGTATCGCTTGCACGCTTGATCGCCATCATGAGATATCCCTTAGCGATAACGCATCTGGGGAGATATCCAGCAAGCGCAAGGCACCGCCCATGATTCGGGCAAACACCGGGGCAGCAACCTGCCCACCGTAGTACACATCGGCACTGGGCTCATCAACCACCACCACCAACACCAAACGGGGCGCAGACGCAGGCGCATAGCCGGCAAACAGCGCCACATAGCGATCGTCAGAATAACCACCCAGCTCGGCCTTGCGTACGGTACCGGTCTTGCCTGCCACCCTATAACCCGGGATCTGGGCAAGGCGGCCGGTTCCCTCCTCGCTAACCACACCCTCCAGCATGGTGGTCACCTCCAACACGGTTGCCGCTGAAAATACCTGCTGCCCCTCCACCGGCTGATCCACACGCACCACGCTGGGCAGGTGACGATAACCATCGGCCGCAAGCACCGAGTAGGCTTGGGCCAACTGCAATGCCGTGGTCGACAAGCCGTAACCAAAACCCAAAGTGGCATGATCCAGCGGCTGCCAATTTGAAAAGTCGGGTAACACGCCGGCACTTTCGCCCGGGTAACCGCTGTTGGTCGGCACGCCAAAACCTAGGCCGGCAAACGCAGCCCAGAGCGTTTCCGGGGCCATTGAACTGGCAATTTTGGCCGCACCAATATTGCTCGATTTACTTAAAATCAAGCCCAAATCCATCACGCCATAATCACGATGGTCACGAATGGTGCCACCACCAACTTGCCACTGACCCGGCGTGGTGTCGATTTTGCTGTGCGGGTAATACTGACCACTTTCCAGCCCACTCGCGATCACGAACGGTTTCACCGTAGAACCGGGTTCAAATACATCGGTTACCGCACGGTTACGATAGCGATTACCCTTCAGGTTCTTGCGGGAATTGGGGTTGTAGGCGGGTTGGTTCACCATCGCCAACACCTCGCCCGTATGCGCGTCCATCAACACCGCAGAGCCACTGCGTGCCTGGTGCTCGATGACCGCTGACTTCAGCTCCCGGTAAGCCAGATACTGCAGACGACGATCAATGCTCAGAGTCAGATTGCCACCATCTCGCGGCGCACGATCATGACCCATATGCGCGATCACCCGACGGGCGCCATCACGAACCACCCGCGCACTGCCATCCTCGCCTCTCAGCTGATGATCGTAGGCACGCTCCAGGCCCTCCTGACCACGATGATCGATGTCCGTAAATCCAATCAGATGCGCGCTCACCTCGCCGGATGGATAAAAGCGACGATATTCGCGACTTAACCCCAGACCGGTCACGCCAATCTGTGCGACCTGCTCGGCCAACTCAGGTGATACCTGACGTTTGAGATACACAAATGACTTTTGTGCGCGCTTTTGCAGCATTGACCGCAAAGGTTCCAACCGCAGATCCAGTAATTGGGCGACCTGGTCAAGGCCAACCGGATCCATCCCCGACACCTGCGGATTGATCCATACCGACTTGACCGGGGTACTAATGGCCAGCGGTTCTCCATTGCGGTCGGAAATGACGCCGCGGTGAGATGGTATGGTCAGCGCGCGAATCTGGCGCGCATCTCCTTCGCTGCGGTAAAACTCCCCGTCGATCACGTGCAACTCGACCGCACGCCAGCTCAACGCAAACACCACGGACAGCAAACCGAGCAGCACGAAGCGGCGTCGGCCGGCATACTCAAGTGGCGTCCTGGCGGAACGCCAACCCGGAAAGATACCCTGCTTACTCACCAATGAAATCCTGCATTCGAATCATCACCACCGACGACTGCTGCAACGCCTTCAAGCCCAAACGCTCATGCGCGATTCGCTCAATGCGACTGGATGTTGCCCAGGTGGCCTGCTCCAGTAACAAGCGACCCCACTCGTCATCCAACGCATCGCGGTGCATCCGCAAATTATGTAGCTGCGCATACTCGCGATGAATCTCGAACCGCGTCCAGGCCATGGCCAGTGCGCTGCTCAAAATCGATATCAGCAAAAACCCCGTGAGCCATAGTGACCGCGCGGTCATGCCAAGCGCTCGGCAACTCGCAACACCGCGCTACGCGCTCGCGGGTTTACATTGATCTCGGCCTCGCTAGCTCGAACTGCCTTGCTCACCAGTTTTAATCCTCGCTCCAACTGATCGTCTGTTACTGGCAGACCTCGCGGCAACGGCTTGCCTTTCGCCTGATCGCGAAAAAATCGCTTCACGATTCGATCTTCAAGCGAATGAAAACTGATCACTGCCAATCGACCGCCTGGCGCCAACACAGACAGCGACTGACGCAGTGCCATCACTAGTTCATCCAGTTCGTTATTGATAAAAATTCGAATCGCCTGAAACGTCCGGGTTGCCGGATGTTTGTGTTTTTCTTTTACCGGCTGCGCGGTCTCCACCAACTGCACCAGCTGTCGGGTGGTCTGCAGCGGGCAAGTCTCACGCGTCTCCACCACCGCTCGCGCTATGCGTCGTCCGAAACGTTCTTCGCCGTAGGTCTTCAGCACCTCGGTTATTTCGTCCTCACTCGCCTTGGCAAGCCACTGTTCTGCGCTCGGGCCCTGACTCGGGTCCATGCGCATATCCAATGGACCATCCCGCATAAAGCTAAAGCCCCGCTGCGCTTCGTCCAGCTGTGGCGACGACACGCCAACATCCAGCAGCACGCCATCAATGCGGTTCCACCCCTGTTCTGCCAGCACGCCTTCCAACTGAGAAAATCGCGCGTATTTCATACTGAAGCGACTATCTTCGGCTGCCAGGCCTTGTCCTGCCGCCACTGCCAGCGGATCCCGATCAAGGCCGAGCAAGCGACCCTCGGCGGACAAACTCGAGAGGATGGCGCGACTGTGGCCTCCGCGACCAAATGTGGCATCGACATAGCGCCCGGTTGCATCAATATTTAGCCCCTCGAGCACTTCGCCGAGCATAACCGGCTGATGCTCTACGTCATCGGACGGGGTCACAGAACCAGCTTCAACGAAGCCTCAGTCGCCTGCGACTCATCAATTTCCCCTTGCTCCATCACGGCCTCACTCTCCAGCCAGTGGGCCTCACTCCATATTTCAAACTTGTTGCTGACACCAAACAGCACCATGCTTTTTTCCAACTCGCCAAACTCACGCAGCATGGGCGGTAATAAAATCCGTCCCGACCCGTCCAACTGACAATCGGATGCATAGCGCATCAGACGACGCTTGAGCTGCTGCCCGAATCGATCAGAACGTGGAAGTTGGGTCAGCTGAGCCTCGATCGGCTCCCATTCGTTGAGCGGGTAGAGCCACAGACAGGGCTCGTCAGGATTGATGGTCAAGACCATGCGGCCGCCGCACTCATCATGCAGGCGCTCGCGATAGCGTGATGGGATAGCCATTCGGCCTTTGCCATCGAGCGACAGATTGTGAACTCCGCGAAACATAGCCATTACATGGAAAGATCTTCCACTTATCCCCACTTATCCCCACTTGTCTACATACTATAGAAAATGGACGGGGCAATTTCAAGGCAGAATTTAAGATTTCTTCCTTTAAGGACAGTAACTTAGCGCATTTTTCAGTTATTGAAAACGAAGAAGGATTTCAAAATCATGGGGTTGAACAGCAGTAGTTAAAGTAGATTGTTAGGAGTGAAGAAAGTTTTGCACGGAATCTGCGTCGCAAGGGTGTCCAAACAGCTATTTTGAACATCGAAATCGATAAAAAGGGAGTCGGCCGATAAGCCGGGTTCTGTCGTGGGCAATCATTCATCTGGACACGCGTCACCGCGGGCCTCAAGCGACCTACCCGGGAACCGTATGGGCCATACGTGCATCCAGCGCAAACCGATGCTGCTCCCCTATTTGGTCTTGCTCCAGGTGGGGTTTACCCTGCCACGCCTGTTGCCAGACGCGCGGTGCGCTCTTACCGCACCATTTCACCCTTACCGACCCGCAAGCGAGTTGGCGGTATATTTTCTGTGGCACTTTCCGTGGACTCACGTCCCCCAGGCGTTACCTGGCACCTTACCCTGTGGAGCCCGGACTTTCCTCCGCTCTATATAAAATAGAACCGCGATTGCCTGGCCGACTCCCAATGACATGATACCAAGTTACTCACCACTAAGCGCGAGACAGCGTTTATACAGATCTTTTCGCGGTAAACCGCTCATCCGCGAGGCCAACGCGGCGGCTCGCGAGGCCGGCAACTCCTCCAGCAGCAGACGCAGCGTCTGATCAATATCGATATCGACCGCCTGGCTTGGCTCAGCACCGGTGATCAACAGCACAAACTCACCACGCTGCTGATCCGAATCGGCCTGAATCCACACCAGCAACTCCTCCAGCGTACCACCCTGCACGGTTTCAAAGGTCTTGGTCAATTCTCGCGCAATCACGGCTTGCCGAGTACCGCCGAAAACCTCGACACAATCGATCAGGCTGTCGACAATTCGGTGCGGTGATTCATAAAACACCAGGGTCGCCGAGTCCGCCGCAAGTTGACGCAGACAGGTTCGACGCTCCCCCGCCTTGCGTGGCAAAAACCCATTAAAGCGAAAATGATCACACGCCAGACCCGACACGCTGAGCGCCGCTATCACCGCACTGGGACCCGGAACTGCCAGCACTGGGTAACCAGCGGCTCGCGCGGCTCGCACCACCGCGTAACCGGGATCGCTGATCAACGGAGTGCCGGCATCCGTAATCAACGCGATGTCGGCACCCTCCGCCAGATACCGCAACACGCGTTCGCTGGCGCGCCCTTCATTGTGCTCATGCAGCGCAAACTGGCGCGTGGTAATGCCCAAAGCCTTGAGCAGACGTCCACTGTGTCGCGTATCCTCAGCGGCTATCCACGCAG
>DTRM01000083.1 GCA_012965975.1 Chromatiaceae bacterium
ATGGGAGGCGAATGGTCCAACAAAAATTTAACGGATGATACCAACAAGACCCAAAGCTGGTTCGTTAATGTCGGATACCGTCTGGATTTTTGAGTAGCCCGGAAGTCGATTACAAAACCCCTCTCGAGGCCAGAGTCAAAATTGACCCCTTATGGAATTTAATTGCTATCGGGAGAGGCATTCATTCGGCCTCAGTCCTGCGGGGCAAAAAATACTGCTGGACGATAGGGTCCCAACCCCCAATCAGAGACACATCGGGCATCAATACCGTCGATTGGTTGGCTGCTGCGCTCTGGCCTAACCGGCGACTAAGCCAAAGTATGGAAAGAGTGACAATCATCGGCTTAAACAACCTGTTTTGACCTGATAAAACCGTACCTAAGTCAATTTTCTGCGCAAAATTCAGCCAAAAATCTTTTGATATCAAAATCTTATCGGGGTCTGACCCGCGTAGCCACCCGCGTAGCGGGTGTAGCCCGCCCCAACCAAAAAGCGATCTAACCAAGAATCCGCTACAATTGGAACTTCTCCTGCCGATAATAGTCTTTATCCACAAGAATCAAATACCTAACAATAGGTTACGTAATTATGAACAGACATGGACTGGGTTTACCCGGACGCCGGATGCGCGGCTTTACGCTGATCGAGATCATGGTTGTGGTGATCATTCTCGGGATTCTGGCCTCAATCGTGATCCCCAAGGTGATGGATCGTCCCGATCACGCACGATTGGTCAAGGCAAAGCAGGATATTCGCACCATTGAAAGCGCACTGAAGCTCTACAAACTGGATAATTACGTCTACCCGTCCACCGATCAGGGCCTGGAAGCCTTGGTCAGCAAGCCCAGCATCAGCCCGGAACCTCGCAACTGGAAGTCCAGTGGCTACCTCGATCGTCTACCGAAAGATCCATGGGAAAACTATTATTTGTATCTGAACCCAGGCGAACATGGTGAAATCGACATCTATTCACTGGGCGCGGATGGACAACCCGGCGGTGAGAATATCACTGCTGATGTGGGTAACTGGACGCTCGAATAAGCCGTGCGTGTCGTTGTAACGCCACCCAGCCGAATTCGTTCGCGGCGCTCTGGCTTTACGCTGCTGGAAGTTCTGGTTGTCGTATTCATTATCGGCATCATGGTGACCATGGGCGTCATGTCGGTGCGCGGTGTCAGCGTTGAGCAAATGGCTGAAGAGGTCAAACGCATGGATGCGCTGCTACAGTTGGCTCAGGAAGAAGCCATTCTTCGCTCCCAGGAAATTGGCGTGCATCTGGACACAGACAATTATTCCTTTCTGCTTCTTGATGGCCGCGAATGGCGCGCCATTGAAGACGACAAACTATTCCGCAAGCGCGAAATGCCCGAGGGTGTTCGCCTCAGCTTAACCATAGAAGAATACATCACGTTTGCCGTTAACGACGACAGTAAAACCTCATTAACACCCCAGATTCTGCTGTTGTCCAGCGGTGAGATCACGCCATTTTCACTCGAGTTCATAGCCGAGGATAGCGGTGCTCGCATTACGCTGAAGGCGACGATTCAGGGTCAGTTTGAACGGGGTCAGGAAGAGTGATGTCGCTGCATTCACGACGCTGGCCTCAACGAGGTTTTTCCTTACTTGAGGTCATGATTGCCCTTGCCGTCATTGCGATCGCTATGGGTGCGCTGATTCGAGCCGGGGGTGACTACGCCAGTAATACCTCTCATCTGCGCAACAAGATGCTCGCCCAGTGGGTCGGCTCCAACCAGCTTACCAAGATGCAATTATCCGATAAGTTCGCCGCAGCAAGCGTGCAAAATGGCACTGAGACAATGGCGGGGCGAGACTATCAGTGGACCTCGACGGTGTCTGAAACCGCAGTCGAAAATATGCGCCGCGTCGAAATCAGCGTCGCCGATATCGATCAGCTGGACTACTCGATTTCCACCGTCATCGGATTTTTAGTGAAGCCGCAACCATGAGTAAACTCCGCCCCCGACGTCTCAACATTTCAGCTGGTTTTACGTTGATCGAAATACTGGTGGCTATCACCGTGTTTGCGATCATGTCAGTGCTGTCCTATTCGGGACTGCACAGCCTGTTAGAGACGCGCGCTCACACGCTCGAACAGGCCGAACAAATGGCCGACCTGCAATTGGCCATGAGCATCCTCGCGCGTGATCTGCGTCTTGTGGCGCCACGCACCAGCCGCGATCAATACGGTGATGTGCGCCCCGGTCTAAGCAAGGAAGGCGGCGATTCCTCGCCGCTTGAATTCATCCGCGGGGGCTGGCGCAATCCGTTGGGATTACAACGCAGCCAGCTGCAGCGTGTCGCCTACCACGTTGACGACCAGAAACTGATTCGCTCAAGCTGGGCAACACTGGATCTTGCGCCCCAATCGAAACCGACAGAAATCGTATTACTGGAAGGTGTGAACAGCTTTTCGGTTGAGTTTCTCGATGACAAGGGTACAGCCACCAATACGTGGCCGGTACAATCCGGTCTCGACTCGGAACCCGCCGCGGACCTGCCCAAGGGGATTCAAATCACCCTGGATGTCGAACCATGGGGTGAAATCTTGCGTGTATTTGGGCTCGCCGGATGAGCTACCGGTCGAACCCACTGCGTAGCAAACGCGCCTCAAGCGCGCGACAACACGGCATCGCCCTGATTACCGCCTTGCTGATCGTCGCACTGGCCGCCACCGCCGCCGCCGCCATCGTGGCGGATGAACAAATCTCGATCCGACGCACATCCAACACGCTGGATTCCGAACAGGCCTATCTATACGCCGCAGGCATCGAATCGTGGGCAATTGACATACTCGGTGAGGACAAAAAGGATAACCAGTTCGACTCGCTGGATGAAGACTGGGCGAGTCTGCTACCGCCGTTTCAGGTAGACGGCGGCCAAATCAGTGGTTACATCGAGGATGCTCAAGGACGGTTTAATCTGAATAACCTGGTCGATAGCAAGGGTAAAAAGAACAACTCGCAGATTGTTATTTTTCAGAACTTACTCGACAACCTTAAAATTAACGAGGACTTGATCCCCTTGCTAGTGGATTGGCTGGACAGCGATATTGA
>DTRM01000084.1 GCA_012965975.1 Chromatiaceae bacterium
CACCCGCGGATCGGGTCGATCATGGATCTGTATTGGGAACTTGCGCACGCTGCCACAATGGCAACATTGCCACCGGAAAAACACCCACTCACATCGCCAGTGGCAATACCTGTGATGATTGCCACAGCACCAATGCGTGGACTCCGGCCGTGTTCGACCACGATAACGTAAACCCTGGAACCTGCACTAATTGCCATAACGGAACCACTGCGGAAGGAAAAACGCCAAGCCATTTATCAACCAATGGCCAATGCGACGAGTGCCACTCAACAATATCTTGGGTACCCGCTAATTTTAATCATGACTTTGTCACTGGATCCTGCTCCAGTTGTCACAATGGCAACACGGCGCCCGGCAAACCCTCTGACCACTTCGTGACTTCACTGCAATGTGACACCTGCCACAGCACAGACCGGTGGGTACCCATCGATTTCTCCCATTCATCCCCGGCCTATCCCGGAGATCATGCTGGCAACCCAGCCTGTACCACCTGCCATCAAGGTAACAGCGAAACCGTCATATGGGCTTCTCCCGCCTATAAACCAGATTGCGCCGGTTGTCACGCCAATGACTTTAAACCTGGGCCTCACAAACAACACGAGAATCCCGATCATTCCTACACCGTCAGCGAGCTACGCGATTGCAGTGGTGCGTGTCATATGTACACAAACTCCTCGCTAACCACGATCAAGAAAAATCGGCCTGGACCGGAACATCGAGCATCAGATGGGGATTTTGACTAATATGCGCGTCCTTATTGTATGGCTTGCAACGCTGTTAATGTCGCTCTCCGCACAGGCTGAACGCTCTCGGATTCTGGAAAACGTCGATATAGTTGACTCCAGCAGTGGACCCCAACTTGTTATCACATTCAATCACACGGTTCGTTATATCTCCCACAGTCCGCGTAGCGCGAATGATATATTTGAAATACAGATGGCGTCGAAGGCGCTGTTCGGCAACGTTGACGAGGGTTTGATTGGTAGCGAAACCTTGCAGTGGAGCCCCAACCCCGCAGTACCGTTGCTTGATATTACCTACGAAAGCGAGGTCACTGGCAGCAGCCGCCTGACGCTAAGATTTCAACGCCCCGTTTCACTAACTATTATGAGCGGGAAAGATGTCCGCACGCTGACAATCCAATTACCGCCACCACCTGTAACGACTCCCCGACCAACCGCATTACTCGAAGACGTCCAGATCCCGTCTTCTGCCTCTACCCCTATTCGTGAGGCAATGGAAGCAGCGCGACAAGCCGTCGCAGCAAAGGATTTTTCCAGTGCGATACGGTTATATGAAAAGGTACTACGAAAAGGCAGTCTAGCCGTGAAACCCATTGCGCTCGAGTTTTTGGGTGTGGCGCGCGAAAAAAATGGCCAACGAGCACAGGCCAAGGCGGTCTATCAACGCTATCTTGCGGAATACCCTGAGGGCGGCTCCGCCGAACGTGTTCAGCAACGACTAACCGGACTGGTAACCGCCGCGAAGCGACCACCGAAACAACTTCGTGAAGCGAAAGCAAAACCCGGTGGCCGATCAGATTGGCAAATATTTGGTGGTGTTTCACAGTTTTATCGCCGCGATAATCGAACGACCGATCTTGGTGAGGATAACGAATTCACCTCGATCACCTCCTCGTCACTGACCAACAATCTGGATCTGAGCGGGCGACTCCGAACCGATACCTACTCGGTTAGAACTCGATTTAGCGGAGGTTACGAGTACGACTTTCTTGGCGCCGATGGCCCCGGTAACGAGACCCGGCTAAGCTCACTCTACGCCAAGATTAGCGACAGAAAACGACGTCTGCATCTACAAGCCGGGCGTCAATCAGGGAACAAAGGCGGTGTACTTGGCCGCTTTGACGGCGCCCTGTTCTCAGTTCAGCTACCCAAGCAGGCCAAACTCCATCTTGTGGCCGGATATCCTGTTAACTCGTCACGAAACGGCTTGGAAACCAGCAAACGATTTTACGGCGCCAACATCGATCTCAAGCCGTTTGGCAAAAACTGGGGGCTGAATGCCTTTGCCATTCAGCAAACCGTCGATGGGCTAATCGATCGCCGAGCCATCGGAGGTGAGGTTCGATACTTTGTACCCGGGCGATCATTCTTTACGTTGGGCGACTATGACCTACTCTACGATGAACTTAATACTCTGCTGTTTCTTGGTCACTGGACCTTTCCTGATAACACGACGGTCAATTTGTCGCTGGACTATCGCAAAAGCCCGATCCTGTCGACCAGCAATGCGTTGCAGAGCCAAATGGCCGAGTCACTGGAAGTACTACTGAATACCTTTGATGCAAGCGAAATACAGCAACTCGCGCAAGATCGCACAGCAACCAGTCGCTTAGCCACGCTAGGGGTATCCAGACCACTGATGGAGAACCTGCAAATCAACGGCGATCTCACCATCAGCAACTTCTCATCAACCCCGGCATCCGGTGGTGTTGAAGCCACCCCAGCTACCGGTAACGACTACAGCCTAAATGTACAATTGGTTCGCAGTAACTGGCTAAAAACCGGCGATATTCACATTCTGGGAACCCGCTTCTCGGACACCAGTTCGTCATCCACCAGTACCGTCAGCCTGAACAGTCGCTACCCGGTCAATCCCAAGCTACGAATAAATCCACGGTTCAGAATCGATTTGCGCGACAACGTAAGTGACGGGTCAAGTCAAACAACATATAAACCTTCTCTGCGCATGACCTACAAGTTAAAACGACGCTTTCGTGTCGAAGCCAATATGGGAGGCGAATGGTCCAACAAAAATTTAACGGATGATACCAACAAGACCCAAAGCTGGTTCGTTAATGTCGGATACCGTATGGATTTTTGAGTAGCCCGGAAGTCGATTACAAAACCCCTCTCGATGCCAGGGTCAAAATTGACCCCTTATGGAATTTAATTGCTATAGAAAGAGGCATTCATTCGGCCTCAGTCCTGCGGGGCAAAAATACTGCTGGACGATAGGATCCCAACCCCCAATCAGAGACACATCGGGCATCAATACCGT
>DTRM01000085.1 GCA_012965975.1 Chromatiaceae bacterium
TAAACTGGCACATGAACAAGCAGGTACGCTTCATGCGCAACCACATCCTTGTGGATATCAAAACCGTTGCTGGTGATGAGGATTTGAGTGCGACTCAGGTGCGTGGGCAGATGGATTTTTAAAAAAACCTTTTCAAACTTCTGCAACTCCCTTGCTGTTCCTAATCGAAACCTAAAACATACTTGTATTGGATAACCGTTGATTCTTACGGGCATTCAGCGCGCGTTAATTTTTCGGGCTAACCTATGGGGTAACCAACCCACTGGGTCCGGGTTCCGGATTGAGCCTGCTCCGCAAAACCAGATAATCCAACACCGTCACGAATCCATCGCCGTTAAAGTCCGCATCATCATCTGCTGTGTTCAATCGACTGCGCAGTAGTAGATAGTCCGCCACCGTCGGTATCCGTGATGCCGGGTTCGAAGGCGACCTCTTTCCCGGCGCTGACTGCGGTAGACATCGTGTCTTCAGCCATGGTCATGCTGCTCGTAGATAAATAAAAAAACCACTAGACTGAGTGACGTCGCCATAGACAGCTTGGCTCCGTATAGCCCCCTCTATCCTTTCGCTTTATACCTGTTTATAAGGCTATGGACTCGACATTGCCCTATCAAGTTTGAACACCATCAAGTCATGCCCGGTTTGGCGTGGCTTGCTGACACCGACAGACAATAGATAGTTGCCCTTGAGGGCGAGACTCCAAGGGTACTCGGTCTTGCGTTTCGCATCCGAATCGTTGGCGGTGGGAATCTTGTATTGGGTGACATACCTAGGATGGGCGGGCTCTGAAATATCGAACTCGGCGATGCCTTGGCAGCCATTGGCAACCCACGCTTGGTGCCCACGCAATACGATTTGATGGGGGCCAGGATCACTGCCTCGCTGCCCTTCTTGTTCGCCTCTAGGCCCCGATTCGCATTGCTCGCCGGATGGGATCGCCGCAAAGCCAATCCGTTTGGGGGGCACTTTGGCATCGGCTAAATTGGGTGCCAAGTCATACACGGCAAGCCCCTCATTAAATTGATTGTCGCTCGGGCTATCGGCTACCGGCGTATAGAGGTATTGTCCGTCGGTGGCCAGATACCAATAGCGTGTGCCTCGACCTTCGGTCTGCAGCCGCAGCTGACGCCAGTCTTGTGCTTGCTCATTCGTGGTATCAATCGCGAGCAAACCGCTGACCCACCCGCCAACGTAGGCCCGGTTATGCTCGCTGAGTACGACAACTTCCTGAAACTCATACTTAGTTGATGGCACATAGCGACTCAGCTGAAGCAGATGATCGGGGTCGCTCACATCAATGACAGCCAACCCCCCCAGACGCAGCGCGAGATACAAACGCTCGTTGGCGTGATCCATAAACGATCCAGTCACCCGACCGACCAGATCTTGATCACGATAATTGAAGTGCAAGCCATCCGCTTTGATGGTGGCACCACGACTCAACAGGTTGGCGACGTTGACGACCTTGAGATAACCGTCATCGAAATATCCGGTGGTGGTACGAAAACCGCAATAGACGGAGTCGCTGTGCTTGGTCACGGTATACAGGGGATACCCCGGCAAGCCAAATTCCTTCAGGTTGAGATGAGCGATAACGTGGCTGCGCGGAGGGTCAGACACATCGAGAATATACAATCCATCATAGCCTGCGGCGACATACGCGATGTCACCATCAAGCAGCAGGTCTCGGCCCTGGGTTGCGGGGGTAAACAGATCGAGTCGTGTTAGTTGCGGCTGACCAATGGGTGGTGCGGCTGATGCCGTAGCAGGAAACAGACTCAACCACGTCAGCATGAAAAACCATGATAGCGGCACCTTGCCAACATCAAGACCGCGTCCCCTCTCCCTCAGGGAGAGGGTTAGGGCGAGGGGATTAACTAAGACAACGACAACTCGCCTAAATACTCTCGAAACGACTCACTCAGCTCTTCGTGCTTTAACGCATACTCGACCGTCGCCTTGAGATAACCCAGCTTACTGCCACAGTCATAGCGAACCCCTTTAAAGTTGTACGCAAGCACGGGCTCTTCCTGCAACAGATTCGCGATCGCATCCGTCAATTGAATTTCACCACCGGCACCACGACCGGTCGTTTCCAACAAGGCGAAAATCCTAGGTTCGAGAATATAGCGGCCCACCACCGCGAGGTTGGATGGCGCGACATCCGGGTGTGGCTTCTCGATAATGCCGGTCACTTTCTCAAGTCGGTCGGCAACCGGTTCTGACTTAACCACACCGTATCGATCCGTGTGTGCATGAGGTACTTCTTCAACACCGAGAATGCTCGACTGATGGGTTGCGTAGGTTTCGACCATCTGACTGAGACAAGGGTTATCACCCCCATCGATCAAGTCATCGGCCAAGATCACCGCAAACGGTTCATCGCCAACCACCGAATGGGCGCACAACACCGCGTGCCCTAAACCTAGGGCCTCGGCCTGACGCACATACACACAGGAGACATTTTCCGGGATCGCGCCACGGATGCATTCCAGCATTTTGGTCTTGCCGCTTTTTTCCAGCTTGTACTCCAGCTCGAAATTCTTGTCGAAATGGTCTTCGATCGCCCGCTTGCTCGCACTGGTCACAAAAATTAGCTCAGTAATTCCGGCCGCGATCGCCTCCTCCACCGCATACTGGATCAGCGGCTTATCCACGATCGGCAGCATTTCCTTGGGATTGGCCTTGGTAGCAGGTAAAAAGCGGGTACCCATGCCGGCGACCGGAAATACGGCCTTGCGAATTGTTTTAGTCATTAGAAAACCTTGAAGATTCTGGTAGTAACCTAGTCGGTACTAGAGAAGTTCGACCCGCGAATGCAGAACTTTAAAATCCGCTTTCTAGCTTGCGTCGGAGGCCCGGCGAATGGGTACTACATCGGCGGCATGCTCGCGCTGGCCGAGGGTTTCGGGTACCAGCTCGAGCAACATCGCTCTCAGAGCTGAATTATCGTAGTTTGCCGTCGCCGATTCAAGATCTGCGATGGAACCATGCAACTTATCCCATTCCACCTCACGGAA
>DTRM01000086.1:0-2150 GCA_012965975.1 Chromatiaceae bacterium
AAGGCGCTGGAATTGGGAAGTCACGACAATGTGTCCTGCCTGATTCTTCGTGTCGACACCTTGCCCGACGCCAACCACAGTGAATTTTACCAGCGCCTGTCGGAACTGCCGTTTCCTCCCCCACTCGAGCCGGGCATGATTCTGGACAGCTATCGCATCATCCGCGAAATGCACGCCAGTAAGCGCACCCAAATCTATCTCGCCGAAGACCAGCGCACGGACCAAAAAGTCGTTCTGAAAACACCCTCAGTAAACTACGAAGACGACGCCGAATATATTGATCGATTCCTACATGAAGAATGGGCTGGTCGACGCATCAATAATCAGCACATCCTGCATGTACTGAAACCCCATGCACAGCGACAATGCATTTATTATGTAACGGAATACATCGATGGTCAGACGCTGCGCGAATGGATGAACGATCACCCTCAGGCGTCGTTGAAAGAGGTCCGTTCCATTGCCGAACAGATTGCAGCGGGGCTGCGAGCAATGCACCGTCAGGAGATGATTCATCAGGACTTAAAACCCGAGAATATCATGCTGGACCAGCATGGCACGGTAAAAATCATTGATTTTGGGTCAACCAAAATTGCCGGCATCGAGGAGATCACTACACCGCTCGCGCGCGACAATATGCTGGGGACGCGTAACTACACAGCCCCCGAGTATCTCCAAGGGTATTCTGGTAGCAGTCGCTCTGATCTCTATTCGCTCGGCGTTATCGTATATGAAATGCTGACCGGCCAACTACCGTATGGTCCGAACGAATTGACTGCGCGCCGTCTGCGCAAGGCGCGTTACATCAGTGCGACTAGCTTCAACCCCGAGGTCCCCGTATGGCTCGATCAAGCACTGGAAAAAGCGGCTTCCATCGCCCGAAATGATCGTTACGAGTTACTGTCAGAACTCATCCATGACCTATCACACCCCAACATCTCGCTCTCTCAGCGCCGCCGCGAACCGTTGCTGGAACGCAACCCCTTATTATTCTGGAAAGCCCTGTCCGGGGTGTTACTTTTGCTCAACTTGTTTCTGGTATTTCAACTACTGAACTCATGACCAACTCCCCCATCACCGGCCTGATTCTCGCCGGCGGTCGCGGTCGCCGGATGGGTGGTATCGACAAAGGACTCACCCTGTTCAACGAAACTGCACTGATTGATCACGCCATAGCGACACTGGATCCGCAAGTCAGTGAACTATTGATCAGTGCCAATCGCAATATTGAGCAGTATCGCGGGCGCGGCTATCCCGTACTGACCGATGAACAAGCGGATTTCCCTGGCCCTTTGGCCGGTATCCATAGGGGGTTAGAACGCGCTAAACATGATCTTGTTGTCGTCATCCCCTGTGATACGCCAAAGCTATCCGCAACCTTCGTGTCACGCTTGCTGGAGGTGATGCCAAAGGATGGAGCGGCCTGCATTGCCTACGATGGTGTCCGCGACCAACATCTGGTCTGTCTGCTACGACGCAGCGTGTCAGATTCACTGGATCAAACGTTGAGAGAACAGAACTATCGGGTATCCGATTGGATTCAGTCGCTTGATCCGGTTCGTTGTGATTTTTCTGGACAGGCGGAGATGTTTCTTAATATCAATCAGCTATCAGCTAGCCAACTTTAACCAACCTTGGACGCGCACTACTTCGATATCAATTCCCACGAGTGCGGCACATGCTTGCTTACCAGTCGTTGAGAAAAAGATTACCGATGCGAATGACAAGGCCACGGAATGGCACTGAATATAAACGGCCCGACAATCAATCCCGGCTAGCTGACCTCAATCATTTGTACGCTCCCGTCGGGGAGGACTTCGGCTATATGCCCTTCCGGTTCTTCCAGAAACATTACGGCGAAAACGGTCAGCGCAACGGAACCTGCGATCACCAAGAAGAAGGTCTGTGCGGTGACAAAGGATAATACCGTCAGAAACAATACTGCACCGATGTTTCCATAGGCACCGACGACGCCGGCGATCTGCCCGGTGAGGCGACGCCGAATCAAGGGCACCACCGCGAATACACCACCTGCGCCGGAGCCAACAAAAAACGAGCAACCCATCATCACGATGACCGCGAGAAAAATAGACCAATCTGAATTGATTTGACTCATCAACAGAAAACCCAGCGTCAACCCGGACAGTAGT
>DTRM01000086.1:2163-10808 GCA_012965975.1 Chromatiaceae bacterium
GCCACCGCTCGGGCAGGAAACCACATCCATACCCGCAAAGCAGGCCGCTAGCAGGCCGGCAGCGACGGCCGATGTGGCGAAGGTGTCGAGAAAGTACAGCGGCAACATGGAGACAACCGCAAGTTCCGAACCAAAGGTCACCGCATACGCCAGACTCAGAATCGTGACTTGCTTAAATTTATAGCGATGCATCTCCGGAACGTCCTGTTGGAATATCTCCGCGTTCACCCTGTAAATTTGCAGGCATTGCAAGACGTAAGTCGCTGCGAGAACGGCATATATTGTGTATACCGCACCGTCATCCAGCATCCCGAGTACCGACACCTTCCAGGTCAACAACCCCAACGCACCGTACATCGGGATATTGACCATCAGATAATAGAAAAAATCCTTTTTGCTGGTCACTTCGAGTCCACCGGTCTTGTTGGGCTTGAAGTAGGTTGAACCCACAGGGGTATCCGATACCGAAAAAAAGTACACCACCGAGTAAACCAGCGTAAGCATACCGGTCAGTGCGGTGGCATAGCGCCAGCCATCATCACCACCGACGAACAAGGCAAGCGCTGGCAAACTGACCGCCGCTGCTGCGGATCCAATGTTGCCCAAGCCCTTGTAGATCCCCTCGGCCAGACCAACTTCTTTGGCCGGAAACCATTCGCTGACAATACGGATACCGATAACAAAGCCAGCACCCACAAACCCCATCAGAAATCGGGCCAGCGCCAACATTTCAAAGGTATCAGCGATGGCAAAAAAGAAACACAGAAAACTAGAGATAAACAACAGAAACGAATAGATCAATCGCGGCCCAAAGGCGTCCACCAGCATACCGATGATAATGCGGGCAGGAATGGTGAGTGCCACATTCAGGATCAGCAACATTTTAATCTGCTGGTCAGACAGCCCCATGCTGTCTCTGATCGCAACCAGCAAAGGCGCGTGGTTAAACCAGACGAGAAACGTCAGGAAAAACGCAAACCAACTCAGATGCAAGATGCGGTTTTTTCCTGAAAAAGACAGTAACTTGAATTGTAAACTCGACATACCCGATTCCATCACAGCCGTGCGTTCGATAGTGAACGTAGACAAACGTTTATGATGGTATGGAGCAAAAACTGTGCCAAATCTCTCGTGTTACAGGAACACGCCAAGAACACGAGTAAATTTTCCGTGTGCGCTCATACGCTTAAGCTACGCGTCGGAACAATCAAACCTGGCGCAATGAATCCATTGCGCTAGGTAAACTCTGTGCGTCATTGCCCGCCGAGGGGTACATCGGGGTGCATGACAGGGTTGGTTCGCCCCAATATGGGGCATGGTAGACAATCGACACTGGCCCCTTAGAGGAACCTAGGAGTATTCGCTGGGGAGAATCACTTCCTCTGTATCCATCATGACCCGAATCGCGGCTTCCAGATCGGTTTGATCGGGGTTTTCTGCTGATTGTTCCATCAATTTGGAATACAGATCGTCTTGCTCATAGATTTGGTAGTCGCTATCAGGCTGTTGCAGATAGGCAGCCCAGGGAATGAACTTGGTCAACGGAAATAGCTGGCCCGGCTTTGGCGATATGTCGATGTTCAAACCGGAGATTAACAGAAGGCGCTTATTCCGATAGCTTGGCTCGTGAATTATGCTGCGATAGGTTCGATCGAACTCCACCTGAGTATTGACCTTGGCGGCGGCCAGCAATGGCGACGGTGATGTCAGTATCCACGACATCACCGGCAGAAGGTTGTTCTCCAGATGTTCATGGCCCTCCTCCGTCGTATTAACCGGCCGCCGAAAGAAAAACTTGTCGGCGCTCAGGAAATCACCAATGGGTTGCGCAGTGGTACTCGTCGGCGGTGTCTTTTCAAGCACCGCCGCGAACTCTGCCGATGCCCGAAAACAATTCGCCGTACTGCAGGTATATAACAGTTCCGGCTTGCCTTGATCATTCAACCCGATGAGTTTTTCCAGCGCTAAAAATAGCCCCTGTTCACGGCGATCATCGAGATACAGATTATCGATCATCACCAACCACTCATTATTATCGCGCGACACCATAATATGGTTACGCGCAAACTCGTACTCATGTATGTACCAGGATAGCACCGCATCCACTTTTCCGCAGTTGGAGGTAGACTGACAACCGTGTGTTTGCAAGCGCGTGTAAGACCCATAGACGCCCCCCTCCGGGTCGTAGCCGACGTGACTGGCCTGGATGATAACCAGATCCTGTCCATGCTCGGCGTGCGGACCATGTCGATCGGTCGCCACGATTCCGCCAACTCGACCGTGATTAAAGGGGAAAACGTTAAAGTGCTTGGCTATCAGTATGATTGGATACCCCTGACTCTCGTCCGAGCACAGGGCACGTGACGGCAAGATTTTCCCCTGAATAAAGCCCAGAGATTTGCACATGTTATAAAGCTTGGGAACAAATGCGCTGTAACGAATCATCTTGCCATCAAGACGAAAACTCCTCATGGAGGCCGAGGGATCGCTGTCGGTGTTGTACATGGTGGCTGCCCAGCTCTTGTTGGTATCGTTAGCCGCACTATACCGCAATCTTGCGCCTGACAAGTATTCGCTCGGGGGGCTACGGATCGCATCGGATTTAAGTTATCACCTCCCGGTCCGTTGGTATACAGGACGAATAATGGAACTTTTTCGGATTGCAGCCTACTATAGACACTATGATGTTCAGAATTCGGCAAATACTGGCTCTGTTTTTGGCGCTCGCGATTGTGGCGTTGCCATTACGTGTTGCGTCCGCAACTGTGTTCGACACGAGTATGAGTCCGTGCCAAAATTCGATGATGGGTGGCGCCAACGCGGCGGTAGAGTACTCAGGATCATCCGATTGTTGTTATGACGATACCAACTCAAGCTGTGATAGTTCCTGTGGTTCTTGCGCAACCAGTATCGGCGCAGTAACACCCGCAGCGCTGCCGATTGGCTTCTCTCTGGTCTCTGGTTCCTTATTGATCGTGGACCAGGACTCACTGCGTTTACGCACTTCCGTACCGCTTCTACGCCCGCCTCTATCCTTCTATAGCTAATCGACAGATATTAGTTGGTTTCTACCGACTGATACCTGACCCTTTCTCTTTTGATATGGAGGTTGACCATGGGTCGATCCAGAATATTCTCATCGGCGTGTGCTGTGATTGTGGTCGCGGCTTGCACCCAGACCGTCACCGCTGCGGAGCCCGAACTCACGCTCGCGCAAGCGGAACGTCTCGCCATCGAGCAAGACCCGGCCGCCAACGCGATGCTGATGCGTGCCGATGCACTGGCCTATCACGGCGTGGCCGACAGTCAACTACCCGACCCCAAACTCTCGCTGGGCCTATTTAACCTGCCGCTGGATAACTTCGACCTGAACGACAACCCAACCACCCAGCTCCGCGCTGGTGTGCGCCAGACATTCCCGCGGGGTGACACACTGACACTGAAACGAACGCTGGCCGATGCCGAGGCCACCGCCATTCGCGCCAGCGCGGATAACTATTTGCGCAGCGTTACCCGGGAGGTACGTGAGACTTGGTTTGAGATCTTCTATCACAGCGCCGCTGGGCAGATAATCGCTCAGAGCCGCAATCTGTTTGAACAACTGGTGGACATCACCGAGTCACATTATGGTGGTGGGCGCGTCACTCAGCAGGATGTACTGCAGGCACAAATTGAACTGATACGACTGGATGATCGTGCGACACAAACGCTGGCGACCGAAGAACAACATCGCGCTCAATTGGCAAAGTGGATTGGCGAGGCCGCACACCGGCCACTGAGCCAAACCCTGCCAACGTTATCGCCCCTGCCGTCACGCGCTGATCTGGAGACCTCACTGGAACAGCACCCGCTCATCATCGCCGACAGTGCGCGCATTCAAGGTGCCAACGATGCAATCAATATCGCACGCGCACAGTACAAACCAGAATGGAGTCTCGGAATGGAGTACCGCAAACGGTTTGGCGACAACCCCGATGGCAGCGATCGAGCCGACATGATGGCGATCATGGCAACCGTCGATCTCCCTCTGTTTACTGAAAAACGTCAGGACCAGCGGGTTCTGGCCAGCTTGCGCCAGGCGGATGCGGCGGCATTGACCCGTGACGATAGCGTGCGTCAGCTTCGGGCTACACTGGAACAGGAATATTCGAGTGTCACCAGGCTCTCGGAACGGCAATCGCTGTATCAGTCCGGGCTCTTGCCAAACACAGTCGCTAATGCCGATGCCGCACTCAGCGCCTATCAAAGTGGGCTCAGTGAATTCACCGCTGTGATGCGCGCCCGAATCACCGCATTCAACGTACGTCTTGAAAGCCTGCGCATCGAGGTCGATCGCGCCCAGTCGCACGCCCGCTTGCTATATCTCGCCACCGGAGAAGACTCATGAAATTGTTTGCTCACCGAAACCGTTGGCTCACGCTGATTGGCTGCATCGCCATTCTAAATCCGCTGCTGCCGAACATCGCGATGGGTGCTGAAAATGAAGTGATGTATTGGGTCGCCCCGATGGATGTCAACTATCGGCGCGACAAGCCGGGCAAATCACCCATGGGTATGGATCTGATCCCGATCTACGCCGATGCCAGTGCCGGCGATGGCGTGACGATCTCTCCGGAGGTCATCAATAATCTGGGGGTACGCACAACGCAAGCCGAACGCTCGCGTCTGTGGCGAAGCATCGACACCGTGGGTTACGTCGATTACGACGAATCTATGGTCAGCCATATTCACCTGCGTACCGAGGGATGGATCGACTACCTTGCGACCCACTCCGAAGGCGACCGAATGAAGAAAGGACAACTGCTGCTGGAGTTGTATTCACCCGAACTGGTCAACGTACAGGAAGAATTTGTCCAGGTACTCACGAGTGGAAACAAGCGCCTGATCAAGGCCTCTCGCGCGCGCCTCGCGGCGCTGGGGATTCCACAGGATCAAATCGATTCCTTGGAAAAAACCCGTGAGGTTCAGCAAGTGATTCGTATCTACGCGCCACAAGATGGCATCGTGGCGGCGCTGAACGTGCGACACGGCATGTTCCTGAAACCAGCAACTCAGGCCATGACACTCGCGGACCTATCCAGTGTGTGGTTGCTGGCCGAAGTATTCGAGCGCCAGGCCAATTGGGTCAAGGTCGGTAATCCCGCCGAAGTAAAACTGTCGTATCTGCCGGGACAAACCCTGGAGGGTAAGGTGGAATACATCTACCCGAGCCTGGATCCAAAAACGCGCACACTGAAAGTCCGTCTGCGCTTTGACAATCCCGGTGAGGCGCTAAAACCGAACATGTACGCCGATGTGCGAATTTTTACTGGGCCCAAAAACGACATCGTGGTCATCCCGCTGGAGGCATTGATTCGTACCGGTAATGAGGAACGTGTGATTGTCGCCATGGGTGAAGGACGATTCGAGGCGCGACAAGTGCGCGCCGGCATTGAAAGCGGTGACTGGGTCGAGATCATCAATGGCATTGATGAAAATGAATCGGTCGTGGTGTCGGGTCAGTTTCTGATCGACTCCGAGGCCAGTCTGCGCGCCAGCCTGAAACGCATGACGCCACCTGACGACACTGAACAGATGAATCATTCCGACCTAGAGCGAATACAATGATCGCTCGCATCATTAACTGGTCGATTGCCAATCGCGTGATGGTATTGCTGCTGACAGCTATGTTGACTGGCTGGGGCGTGTATGCGGTGAAAAATACACCGCTGGATGCGATCCCCGACCTGTCTGATGTGCAGGTCATCATCAAGACCACGTTCGCAGGACAAGCACCGCAAGTAGTTGAGGATCAAGTCACCTTTCCGTTAACCACCGCAATGCTGTCGGTGCCCAAGGCAACCAATGTACGCGGCTATTCCTTCTTCGGTGATTCTTACGTCTATGTGATTTTTGAAGACGGCACCGACCCCTACTGGGCCCGTTCCCGCGTGCTTGAGTATCTCAGTCAGGTCAGCAGCAAGCTTCCGCCGGACGCACGCCCCGAACTCGGGCCAGATGCCACCGGTGTTGGCTGGGTCTATGAATACGCCCTAGTTGATCGCAGCGGGACACACGATCTGGCGCAATTGCGCAGCCTTCAGGACTGGTTCTTGAAGTATGAGTTGCAAACCGTGCCGGGCGTGTCCGAAGTCGCGACCATCGGCGGCATGGTTAAACAATATCAGGTGGTACTCAACCCAAGTAGCCTGCGTGCCTATGGACTACCCCTATCCACCATCAAGGCGGCCATCCAGCGCGGCAACCAGGAGACCGGTGGCTCGGTCATCGAGATGTCAGAGGCCGAATACATGGTTCGCGCCAGCGGCTACATCAATGAACTGGATGACCTTCGTCACATCCCATTGGGTATAAATGATCGCGGCACCCCCATTTTATTAAAGGACATCGCCGAGGTTCGACTGGGGCCACAACTGCGGCGCGGCATCGCCGAACTGGATGGCGAAGGCGAAGTGGTCGGCGGAATCATTGTCATGCGCTTTGGTGAGAACGCACTAACAACCATCGAGGGTGTCAAGAAGAAGCTATCTGAACTCAAACACGGCCTGCCCGATGGCGTCGAAATCGTAGAAACCTATAATCGCGCTAATCTGATACGACGTGCAGTAGATACGCTGAACACCAAACTGGTTGAAGAGTTCTTTGTGGTAGCTGCCGTGTGCGCGATATTTTTGTTTCACCTGCGTTCCGCGTTGGTGATTATTCTATCGTTGCCGATCGGCATACTGGTCGCTTTCATTATCATGGAGCGCATCGGAATCAACGCCAACATCATGTCACTGGGTGGAATCGCGATCGCCATTGGTGCCATGGTGGATGCCGCCATCGTGATGATCGAGAACGTACATAAACATATGGAGCAAACCAAGGTCACCGATGAGAATCGCTGGCGACTGGTGGCTAACGCCGCGTGTGAGGTTGGGCCACCACTATTCTTCTCTCTGCTTATCATCACCCTGAGTTTTCTGCCTGTATTCACACTGGAAGCCCAGGAAGGCCGTTTGTTCTCTCCGCTGGCCTATACCAAGACCTTTGCCATGGCTGGTGCTGCGGTGTTGTCGATCACTTTGGTTCCGGTGTTAATGGGTTATTTCATCCGCGGTCATATCATTGCCGAACGCAAGAACCCAATTAACAGGCTGTTGGTTTCGGCCTATCGTCCATTTATCAACGCGGTTCTGAAGTCACCCAAGACGATACTCACAGGCTCCGTCGTACTGGTTTTGATTGGCCTATGGCCGGCTACTCAGCTGGGTTCAGAGTTCATGCCCGATCTCGACGAAGGTGACTTGTTGTACATGCCCAGCACTTTTCCCGCAGTATCCGCCGGTAAGGTCCAGGAACTGTTACAGCAAACCGACAAGCTGATTCGCACCGTACCCGAAGTCGCGCGCGTATTTGGCAAGGCCGGTCGCGCTGAGACCGCAACCGATCCCGCCCCACTGACGATGATTGAAACCACCATTCAATTTAAACCTCGCGATCAGTGGCGCGAAGGCATGACCATCGACAAACTCAAACGTGAACTCGATGCGCGGGTAAAAATACCCGGCATAACCAACACATGGGTTATGCCGATCAAAAATCGGATCGATATGCTGGCCACCGGCATTAAAACCCCCGTAGGGGTCAAGATCGCCGGGCCTGACCTTGAGAAGATACAAATGATTGGCCGGCGTCTGGAAAGAGTTCTCGCCGATGTACCGGGCACCGTATCGGTCTATTCCGAGCGCGTCGCCGGGGGGCGTTATGTCAGCATCGATATCAATCGACAGGCGGCCGCGCGCTTTGCGCTCAACATCGCCGATGTGCAAGAGGTTGTGCGCACCGCACTGGGCGGCATGCGCGTCGGCATGACGGTCGAAGGACTGGAACGCTACCCGATTAACATACGCTATCCGCGCGATATCCGTGATTCTCTGGAAAAAATTCGCAACCTGCCCATCGTCACGCCGAGTGGTGCGAGAATCCCTCTGGGTGAGGTGGCCGACGTGCGTATAACCTCCGGCCCGGGGGTGATCAAGACGGAAAACGCCCGGCTCAACGGTTGGACCTATATCGATATCGAAGGACGTGACCTAGGTTCCTATGTGATCGAGGCAAAACGCGTTGTCGCGGAGCAGGTGGCACTACCAACCGGATATTCGATCTCTTGGTCGGGTCAATACGAATACCTGGTACGCGCCAAGCAGAAATTAAAAACTGTGGTACCGCTGACGCTCGCGGTCATCGTGCTGTTGCTGTATGTTAATTTTCGTAACCTTACCGAGGTTCTGATCATTATGGGTACCCTGCCCTTGGCCCTTGGCGGCGGCCTCTGGTTGTTGTATCTGCTGGGGTATAACTTGTCGGTTGCTGTGGGTGTCGGATTTATCGCATTGTCTGGTGTAGCGGTCGAAATTGGCGTGGTGATGTTGGTGTATCTGAATCAGGCATTGCAACGCCATACGACCTTGGCTCGTCAAAACAATCGCAAGCTGACCCGCAACGATGTCCGCACTGCGGTCATTGATGGTGCGTTGCTGCGCGTACGACCGATCATGATGACGGTGGCGGCGATCATCGTCGGCCTGCTGCCAATCATGCTTGGCGGCGGAACCGGTTCGGAGGTGATGAGGCGAATCGCGGCACCGATGGTTGGGGGC
>DTRM01000087.1 GCA_012965975.1 Chromatiaceae bacterium
CATCCTCGAAAAATTGGTACTCGTCGTCACTCAACTCGCGCTCGGCATCACCGCCTTCCTCCAAAACCGTCTGTCGATACAGCAAGCCCAGAATATGACGCAACACACTGACGTAGACCGTCTGAACTTGCTCACGCTGATCTTCCGGCACGGTGTTTTCCAAATGAGAGAACGCCTGATTGAACCCACCCTCCACAAATTGCGTCAACATTCGACTCATACCCTGCACGATCTCATCCTGCTTGGCATGGTTCATCGTGCCGGACACACTCATCACATCAGTGATCGCGGTACGCGCGGCCAACGTTACCTTGTCACGGTCATGCAGATTCTGCAGGTATTTCATGAATCGATTGATACTAAAATTATGGTCTGCCGGAATATGTAAATATCGAAATGGCTCACCGACCGTTTCGCGAACACCACTAAGAAAGAAACGACGCCCATCGCGTAACACAGGGATTTGATAATTTTCGTACTCGACGGCCTGACCGGTTTCGTCGCGCATCTTGAAAATGAAATTGGGCCCGTAATTTTCAAACTTCTTGCCCGAGGTATCCCCTTCCTGCACCGGGTTCACATTGAACAGACGGAAATCGGATATCTCCATGGTCATCACGCCGCTTGTCATCGGCAATTCAACATCGCTATTAACCGCGCCATTGACTACAACGGGCTCGACCGGAAAGCCCTCCAGTGGCCAAGCCCTCATCGTCAGTTTCGACCCGCCATCACCAAAACTGGACTGATAGATGTGGTAACCGTTGTATACCGCCGGGTGGTTGACCGAAATAGTATGGCGTTCCGACGTCTTGCTAACCGGGTCGCTAATAATCAAATCAGATTCGAATGATTTTGGTTGCCCGGAGACATAGTGTTCAACCCGAAAATCTTCCACCTCCACAATAAACGGGAGTTCCTGCACCAAATAGCCTTCACCCAAACGCACAAAAGCAAGATTGGCCTGACGTCCTTCCGGAATCGTGACGCTGGCGCGAAACGAACCGTGCTCACGCGAGAGACGACTTTCCTCCGGCACCTGTGATGCCGGGATGTCGCGAGTCTCAATCTTTAGATCACCGTACTGGGCCGCAAACTTGAGCGCTGAGTTACCATCCACCAGGCCGCCGATCAAGATAATCACAATGGCCGAATGGGTGAACACATAACCAAGACGACCGGTGGAGCCGCGCATCGAAGCGAGCAGCGTGTGATTGGCATGCTCCGACACGCGTGCCCGATACTTGTTTGCGTCCAATACTTTCCGTGCAACCTCACTGGCCTGTTGCACAGAAACCATCGCATCCCATTCGAGCTTATGCTGAAACGTACGTAGTGACTTGTGTTGGACGTGTTCACGAAAATGCCACATATCGCGTAACATCTTCGGCGCATTACGCCACAGACAAATGCTGGTTGATGACACCAGAAAGGCGAGGATGAACACGAACCAGCCAGCGCTGTAGACATCGTAAAGCCCCAGTCCTGAAAACACATCAAACCAGAACGGACCAAACTTGAGCAGGTAGTCGGTGTACGGCTGATTCTGTTGCAGCACGGTGCCGATCACCGAGGCAACGGCCAATGTCACCAACAGCGTGATCGCCAAATTCATGGTGCCAAGAAACTCGACCAGTCTGCTGGGTGCGCTGGTGACGTTGCGTTCGGTAGGGGATGGGGTTGACATCAGAACGATCTTACCCCGATAAAATGTAACTGTTGTAATGGTATGGCAGGGGTGACCCCGGCTATACGATGTGAATTAATGCAAACCGGCAATGAACTCCGAAACGGCCTTGACCTCAGCCTTGCTCATGCGTTGCGCAATATCGCGCATCATGCCCGCGGCATCGTTGCTGCGTACACCCGAGGCAAAATCACTCAGCGCCTTCGCGGTATACGTCGCGTGTTGCCCAGCCAACAACGGGAAACCCGCTTCACGGTTACCCAAACCATTGGGACCATGACAAGCCATGCATGCGGGGACCATGGATTCGGCATTGCCGCCGCGGTAGAGACGCCCACCCGCATCCGCCAACTCCTGACTGGTGGCCTGACCGGTGGACACGTTCTGTGCGGAAAAATACGCGCCCAGATCCAGCATGTCCTGCTCGCTCAGCGGTGCAGCCATTGGCCCCATGGTAGCATCGGAGCGCTTTTTACCTGACTTCATATCCGCCAACTGTGCGGCGATATAACTTTCATGCTGGCCGGCCAACTTGGGCCATGCGGGATTGCTGCTAACCCCTGCGGGGCCATGACAACCGGCACAAACACCCGCCTTGGACTCACCTGCGGAGATATCACCTGCTGCGTGAGCAACCGACGACCATGCAAAGCCTACAAATAGAAGTGTAAACAGATTCTGTTTCATGGTGGCTTTCCTGCCAAGATCCTCACGAAGCCTTGTTGGCTCAGTTATGTAAGATCTTACAACTCCGCAAAATACGCCGCCAAATTAGCGATGTCCGCATCGGACAACGAACCCACCATGGCCTTCATGGTTGGGTCGTTACGCGCGCCCGATTTATAATCGTTAATCGCCTTGGCCAGATAAGCTTCCTTTTGCCCCGCCAGATTCGGATACATAGGCGCTATGCTGACGCCATTGGCGCCGTGACAACCGGCACACATCGCGGCCTTGCCCTTGCCAGCGGCGGCGTCACCTGCCATAACCGCACCACTCATAACTGATAGAATGCCTGCGGCAGCGATGGAAATAATTTGGGTTTTCATGATTAGTATTCTCCTGCTGGAAACAAACCTTGGCGCATCGCGTGCCCCAAGTAAAATCGTGTTAAAACAGTGGCCTTTATACCAATACGGCCGCCTTTGGGCAAATCCTGAGACCATATACTGATAACAACTAGCCGAATGAATAGCCTCTATCACAATGCCCACTTTCTGCTTAGCGTACCCAACCGCAAGTCTGCCCCCGCTGACGAGGGGATCGAGGTTGCCTTTGCCGGCCGCTCTAATTCTGGAAA
>DTRM01000088.1 GCA_012965975.1 Chromatiaceae bacterium
GGCCAGTTGTATGGTCCTGACTTTCCGATTGTGACGGTCAAGGACTGGGTGCAAAGCCATCGGCGTCTGGCGGATGCGCTCGGCATTCAGCAGTGGGCCGCGGTGGTAGGTGGCAGCTTGGGTGGCATGCAGGTCATGCAATGGGCCATTGATTTCCCCGATCGTGTACGTCACGCCATCGTGATTGCCGCAGCACCGAAACTGTCGGCACAGAATATCGCTTTTAACGAGGTCGCACGGCAGGCCATTCGCTCGGACCCCGACTTCCATGACGGCCATTATCAGCAACGCGATACCTTGCCCCGTAACGGACTGATGCTCGCGCGCATGCTCGGACACATCACCTACCTGTCCGACGACTCAATGCGGGCCAAGTTCGGTCGTGATCTGCGTGAGCAAAAATTAAGTTACGGTTTTGATGTGGAATTTGAGGTCGAGAGCTATTTGCGTTACCAAGGGCGATCCTTTGTCGATCGCTTTGACGCCAATTCTTATCTCTTGATGACCAAGGCGCTTGACTATTTTGACCCCGCAGCAGAGTACGACCACAACCTCGCGCAGGCCTTTCGTATGGCCAGTTCGCAGTTTCTGCTGGTCTCATTCACCGGCGACTGGCGCTTCTCGCCGGCACGTTCACGCGAAATACTCAAGGCGCTGACCGATGCCGAACGCGATGTCAGCTATGCAGAGATTGAGGCACCACAGGGACATGACGCGTTCTTGATGCCGTTACCCGACTATATTGCAGTGTTTGATACCTACATGCGCGGAATAAGCCTCTGATGACCGAGCGCCCTGATCTTGACATCATCACCAACTGGATTGAGCCCAACCGGCGCGTCCTTGATCTCGGTTGCGGTGACGGCACGCTGCTATCCATGTTGCGCGAGCATCGTAATGCTAGGGGCTACGGCCTCGAAATTGATGTCGAGAACATCATTGCCTGCCTGCGCAACGGTATTAATGTGCTGCAAACCAATCTGGATGTGGGGTTGTCCGACTTTGATCGCAACTCCTTTGACTATGTGGTGATGGCATCGACACTGCAGGCGGTGCATTTCCCTCATCGCATGCTGGATGAGATGCTGCGTATTGGCCGTCAGGGTATCGTGACCTTTCCCAACTTTGGCTACTGGCGTAACCGCTGGCAATTGCTTTCTGGCGGCCACATGCCGGTCACACGCAGCCTGCCCAGTTCTTGGTACGACACGCCCAACATCCACTTGTGTACGGTCAGGGATTTTGAGACGCTGTGCCGAGAAAAGAACATCGAGATTTTGGAACGTGCAGTGGTGAATCGCCGCCACCAAAGCTCCTCTGCGATCCGCCTGTTACCCAATCTTCTGGGGGAAATCGCGCTCTACCGATTTCAGCGCGGGTGATACTAAATGCAACCAACAGGCTATACTGATGTCCCAACTACGTAAGTAGCTGGGCACAAAGCCGGGCTCGTATTGTCGATTTATACACAAGGGGGATACATGAAGAACAAACAAACACGTCGCCTTTTGGCCATTTTTGGCCTGTTAACCGGGTTGCTGGGCGCCCAAACCGCGGTTCATGCAGAGAATGCGATGGATTATGGTAACTACACCGTGCACTACAATGCGTTGGGAACCGATGTGCTGCCCGCACAGGTCGCCAAGACTTACGGCATCACCCGTAGTAAAAACCGGGGCATGATCAACATCACTGTCCTGAAAAAAGTCATGGGAACAACAGGACAGCCTGTAACCGCAAAGATGACGGCGTCGGCAACCAATTTAACCGGCCAATACCGCGATCTTGATCTACGCGAGGTTCGTGAGGGCACCGCGATCTATTACATCAGCGAGTTCCGCGTCAGCGATCAGGAAACACTCGATTTCACCATCAAGGTTCAGCCACAGGGTCAGGAAAGCCCTTTTACCCTTAGCTTTCGCCAGCAATTTTATACTCGCTAAGCTCTACCGTCATCCCGGCCAGGCTGACGGGGAGGTTCGGTTTGTAACAGTAAAGATTGGTTAGCCTATCTCGGCAACTCGTAGTCAATCAGCAACGGTGCGTGATCAGAAAAGCGTTCATCTTTATAGATAGCGGCCGATCTCACCGCATTGCGTAAGCCCGGTGTTGTCACCTGATAATCAATACGCCAGCCGGTGTTGTTGGCCCAGGCCTGGCCGCGATTGGACCACCAGGTATATTGATGCTCTTCCTGATTCACCTCACGAAATGCATCTACAAACTCGGTCTTGCCAAATAACTCGTCCATCCATGCACGTTCTTCGGGCAAGAAACCCGAATTCTTCAAATTTCCGCGCCAGTTCTTGATGTCGATTTTTTTGTGCGCGATATTCCAGTCGCCACAAATAATGTACTCGCGTTTACGCCGCTTCAGTTTTTTAAGATACGGCATGAAACGGTCCATAAAATCAAACTTGATGAGTTGCCGCTCTTCTTTTGCAGAACCGGACTGCATATACAGCGACACAACGCTCAGTGCCGGAAATTGCACCTCAATATAGCGGCCTTCGACATCGATATCAGGCCAACCAATACCTTTCACCACCTTACTCGGCTTCTCACGCGAGTAAACTGCGACCCCGCTATAACCCTTTTTCTCGGCGTCATGGTAATGGCAATAATATCCCTGCGGATGAAACTGTGGATCTTCCAGCTGATGCACCTGTGCCTTGGTCTCTTGAATGCACACCACATCGGCATTCTGACGCTGTAGCCAGACAAAAAAACCCTTACGCGCCGCAGCGCGGATACCATTGACGTTAACGGAAATAACTCTCATGAATTGCCCATTGTTATGTGTTGGCCCAGCGGCCCTCGTTGCTGGTGTATGATACCGGCCGAACCCGTCGAAAGGCAGCATCATGACACACCGTTACAAGCAGGAATTTATTCAGTTCGCCCTCGATCTTGAGGTCCTGAGATTCGGCAAATTCACGCTGAAATCGGGGCGTATCAGCCCTTATTTCTTTAACTCCG
>DTRM01000089.1 GCA_012965975.1 Chromatiaceae bacterium
ACCGAATCGGTCTGCACCCATGCGATCAATTGTCCCAGCACGCAGTTGAGTTCATCGACTGTCCCCATCGCTTCAACACGAGGGGACAGTTTCGAGATGCGACTGGCATCACCAAGACCGGTGCTGCCATCATCACCGGTCTTGGTGTAAATTTTTGATAGTCGATTACCCACGGGTGCAGTTTAGTCTATTCGCTTGGGGTATAGCGAAATGCGATAAATGCCGAGCGTGGAGAAGGGTTATAACCACTTACGACTTCATATGTTTTATCTAAGACATTCTCAATACGCACTTCAGCACGCCAGTATTTGGATAACTCGTAATAGCCATCGATGTTTGCGATTCCATATCCGCTCAGCGTTGAAGCAAAGTCTTTTGAGTCTGAACGCAACAGTACTTCTAGATTGATTTTACCTTTCGACTGTATCGTATGCCCTAGGCGTACGGTAGCCTTTTTACGAGGTCGGCGTAGTAGATCAGTCCCCGTATCCTCATTAATAGGTTTCTGTAAGGTCGCATTGGTTGATGTGTCCCAAGATCCCCAGTTCTTATGCCACTCGATTTCAATACCCTCGATTTTGGTGCTGCCGATATTGGCGATGTTAAACTGTGGGCTGGTGAAGTCAGGTGCTATCAGGTTTTTTATTTGAGTCTGAAACAGGGAAACCCGCACAATATTATGTCCGTCGATACGAGCGTCCAATCCGATTTCGATCGTGTTAGATGTCTCCGGTTCCAAGTTCGGGTTGCCAACATACTGCAAACCTTCCTCTGGATCAAACGCCGGGGTGCCTGGGTGGAATAGATCATTGATGGTAGGGGCCTTGAATGCCGAACCCCAAGAAGCTCGAAGCATGAACTGTTTGTTCAAATGATACCCGGCTGCAATTGAGCCGGTAGTTTTACTGCCAAAAGTACTATGTGAGTCGCGTCTAATTGCAGCGCTAAAATTATTATTTTCAGTACTATTCTGCAAGTGAACGAATACCCCGGTATTGTTGATGCTAGCGTCATAGTTGATAACACTCGCGCTGACGTCGATGTCTTCTCCGTTTTCGTGACGGTAATCTAATCCAGCTGTAAGATTAGTCATGGTGTGTAGTTTAATGGTGTTTAACCATGATGTGGTGCTGCGTACAGTATTGAATTCAAAAATCCCAAATGGACCGTAATCCGAAGTGCTGAAGTCGCGATAATGTCCGAGTTTAACGGACGTATTCCAGCGTGAAGTCATGGGGTAGTCTATACCAACAGCAACGGATTGATTGGTTAATTCACTGATCCCTGTGTCTAGGTCGGTTTCACTTTGGCTATGAATCGTTTGCAAGTAAACTGAGCCCTCCCCGATGTGAGTGTCGATATTAAACGCCAAGCTTTCGCTACGACTGCCGTCATGATCTGGGTCGAAGAAGAAGTTATTTGAGTTTGTCGACGAGAAACCATTTGTTTTGCGAACCTCAGCATTTATAGAGGTATTAATGACGCCATGCGTACCCCAGCCAAATTCAACTGCATTCGTGTCAAAGGCGCCAATTTCAGCGCGCACCATTGGGCCATCAGATTTGCGGGTGAAAATTTGAATTACCCCACCAATGGCGTCAGAACCGTAGAGACTGGTACGGGGCCCACGTACTATTTCAATACGCTCAATTTGAGAAGTGGGTAGATTTTGCCATGAAAACTGTCCCGTTGTGGCGGAGGAAGCCCGTATGCCATCAATGAGTACCAAGACGTGATCCGATTCAGTACCCCGGAGAAATACTGATACCGGTTGGCCGACTCCACCAAGACGCGTGATATCGATGCCCGATTGTGCTCGTAGGATATCGTAGACCGTAGAAGAGGAACGGCCTTCGATTTGTGCGCGATCGATAACGGTGACGGAGCTTAGGGTGGTGCTCTGTACTTGGGCACTCCGCGTTGCAGTAATAACGATAGGGTCCAGAAATACTTCAGCATGGGAGGTATTGATTGCTGAAGTAAGTAAAGTAACGGCGATGATTGATTTGTTCACGACTATTTCCTCAGTCCACCCGTTATGGATGGCAACATTGATTAACTCAACGCGCGGGAGGAACTATCGACAATTGGGATCGAACCAGACCAATACCGATTACGCAGCCCTCCGCTACGTCGTATATAAGCGATCGGGCCGGTCTCCGGACTTGTGAGCGCCAGCAATCGCTGGCTCCATCACCGCCTTCCCATGCGGTGCACAGTGGCGATTGGTGATGTCTCTCACTTACCGTTGCGGGGGCAGTGCCGGCATTGTCATAGGTGATGCACCGGCTTCCCGTTTAACCCGACCGATAAATCGTTCAGGCACCTGAAAGCAGGCGGCACTTTAATCGACTGTGCGCAGAACGTCAATATACTGTGTGTAGGAGTCCGCTCTTACCGTTACTCGACGAACATTCAGATTGACTTTCGGCTAGTCTTCTTTATCGAGTTTCAGCGATACCGAATTGATGCAAAAGCGTTGCCCGGTGGGGGCGGGGCCATCATCAAACACGTGGCCGAGATGGGCGCCACAGTTGTGACACAGCACCTCGGTCCTTTGCATGGCGAGGCTGGCGTCTGTTTCTGAATCAACGCTTTCGCTGGCGACGGGAGCGGTGAAACTCGGCCAGCCAGTACCGGAGTCAAATTTGCTGTCGGAGTGGAACAGACGGTGTCCACAGCAGCTGCAACGATAGATGCCACTGTCTTTGCAGTCGACATACGCACCCGTGAACGGTCGTTCGGTACCTTTCTCGCGGCATACATGGAACTGCTCATCACCGAGTTCCTGTTTCCATTCCTGAGCGGTTTTTTCTACGTTTCGGCTCATGGTGTTTGGCTCCAAATCATTCTGATGTCCATTCTATCTGGTTTGGGATGCGCGCTGACAGGGGACTGCCAATGCCTGACAGAATGTGTCCTATGGGCTGACAAATCTGTCAGTTTCTCGGTTATGAGAAAAATAAAATACATAAGAAACAATGGGATAAAAGTTGGCACGAATCTTGGAACAGGTTTCGCAAAGGAAGCGTTTCGCACAGGGAATGTGTAATTAACACTAACGTTTGAGCAGGATGATGAAAATGACATTGACCCAGACAGTCCAAAAAGCGGTAGCAGGCACTTTGCTGCTGGCGTTCAGCCAGTCGGCATCGGCATTGGTGTACAGCTATGACGATGATACGGGCCCTGGAGGACAGGGTGCGCGCGCCTCATCGGTGTCTGCTCAATACGATACGGATACCGAGCAGTTGAACTGGGAAGCAGAACTGACCATCGCTCAGTCACGCTTGGCCACGGGTTTTTGGCTGGTTCTCAGCGACGGTGACGATGCCCGTGGTCGGGGCGGTGAGTACGCAATATTTTATGCTGATTTGACTAACAACCGGTTGAGCGCCTATGTCTATGACGGTGGTGATGCGAGCGAATCGTGGCGTGCGAGTGATCAGTTTATTCAAGGTTTTGAGGATGTGCTGACGGTCACCACGGATGGAGAAACGAGCTCGGTCAGTTTTTCCATCGATGCGTCTGTTATTAATTTATTTCTTCCCGGCGACGGTGAAGGGGGTGACTGGGTCGGTACCGGCTTTTCGGACGAGATTGGAATATGGTTTCGGCCGGTCTTGCTCGGAGAGGTTTCCTACAACGATATTGGAGATCTGGATCCTGCGGTGTTGGTTGCCGAAGATCCCATACCGATGGGTGCTTTGACTAACTTTGATGTACAGCGATTAGGTTTGTTCTACACGGCCAATGTGGCAACGAATGTTGTTATTGAGCCAGAGCCATCCAGCGTACCCGAGCCCGGTACGCTACTGTTGGTTATATTAGGGGGTTCGATTATTGTATGTATGACGCGCCGAAGGAAAGCGGTCGCGTAGTAGTAGAGTACGGGAAGGTATCGGTAAGGCCCAGACGCCGATGCCGTCAGCGATTGGCTGTCGACGGAACGACAGCTGCTGACCCAAACAGTGAGAGTCTAGGGTGCTTCTTTAAAACGTGTTATTTTTTCCCCATCTACGGAGGCAATGGCCTCCGTTTTTTTGTCTATTTCCAGCCGGTTTCAGCTGCTGGTCTGAATTTCTCTGTGGTATGAGTGCGATGGGCTTGCGACGAGTCGATCACAAACTGGTTTAACAGCTCGAAGCCTCGGTCTCCAAACCCGATGAACTGTACCCCAAGGTGAAATTCATCCTGGGAAAATCGTCGTAATTCAATGATGCGGCAGCGTGTATCGATCTCGATACGGTTGCCTGTTGAGTCTTCGAGTTCGAAGGTTATCGACAGGGTTGGTGTGGCACGACTGGGGATGTGCCCACCGGGCAGCAGGCGATAGGCGATGCCTTGATCGAAAGCGACCAGCAGACCCAGTCGGGATAGATTAATCACGGTCGCCGCTAGAACAGGGTTGCCATCGGAAATGAGTTGGGCGGGAAGCCGCGTGGCCACCCGAGGATAGCGTCGGCGATCACAATTGAGACGGTATTTCAGATCGGTTGCTGCGGGGTTCAAGGTGTCGGTGTTGGCTTGCATGGTGAGTGTATCGACGGGGGCCGCACTCGCTGAAGTGATAATCTGATCTAAACGCATGATGTGTGACGTGTTTCTCGATATTCAGGTTGTTTGTGCAGTGACTGACACAATAGGTATGAACTGCGTCACACGAATCCGACCTCGGCGATGAGCGAGATTCCGGCGATTATCGATGTCGAAGCCTCCGGAATGATTCAGCGATTTCGCTGGGAGACCTTGCACGCGCTGATCGATGAAATGCAGCTAACCGGTCATCGTGCCAGCTCGGAGGCACAGATTTTACAGCAGACCTATGCTCGAATTGGCGCAATGATCGGAGAGTTGGTCGAGAAAGCGCTAGGCTAAGGGGTGGCTAAACGGCGTGGGACTCGCAGCCACCCTGACACAGGTTGGCATCTGTTTCGAATTGCAGCGTGGTGTGCTGGATCTGAAATCGATGTTGGAGTTCGTGCGAAATAGCACGGGTTAGTTGATCGTCTAACGGCGATACACAGTGTACCAGATGGGCGGTCAACGCTGTTTCGGTCGTACTCATGGCCCAGATGTGCAGGTCATGTACCTCTTTTATTTCCGGCAAGTTTTGTAGATACGATTTTACCGCAGGTAAGTCGACGTGATCGGGTACTGCATCCATGGCCAGATCCAGCGACTGGCGAAACAGTTGCCAGGTGCTGATCATAATCACGCCCACAATCAGCAGGCTGATCACGGAGTCGAGCCAGAACCAGGCGGTAAACAACATGACTACCCCACCCAGTGCGACGCCAAACGACACCGCGGCGTCAGCGGCCATGTGCAGATAGGCCCCGCGAATATTGAGGTCGTGGCCGCTATCTTTCATAAACAGCAAAGCCGTTGCGGTATTAATGGCGGCACCAAGCAACGCAACGATGATGACGGTGAGTCCCTCGGTGGCGACGGGTTGGCTCAGTCGCTGGATGCTTTCCCAGGCAATTGCACCGATGGCCAGCATCAGAATGAGGGAGTTAAGCAAGGCCGCGAGGATCGAGGATCGACGCCATCCATAGGTATGTTGAGTGGTGGGTTTGCGCAGGGTCAGAATCGTCGCACCCCACGCGATGATCAAACCCAAAACATCACCGAGGTTGTGGCCCGCGTCGGCGAGTAGGGCCATGGAGTGTGCGACTAGTCCGTAATAGACCTCGATCAGCACAAACAGCACGTTCAGGCTGATGCCGATCGCAAAGGCACGATTATAGTTGCTTGGTGCGTGATGATGCGCGTGTCCCATGTAGCGTGTGTCGGCCGCAAAGGATGTTCTTATAAGCGCAGCTTAGGGGAGGCGCTGCCCCGACAGTTCCACGCTGGCTCGACGATTCGGTGCAAGACAGCGGATTAAGGTCGAACGAGTTTGCTGATCACAAGTCACTAAAGGCGCGGAAATGCCTGCGCCGATGGTTGAAATCGCGTCAGCAGAGACACCCTGTGAGGCCAGATAGTCTTTTACGCCTGTCGCGCGCCGGGCGGAGAGCGCCTGATTGTAACTGACTGGTCCGATGTGGTCGGAATGGCCTGTGATCGCGATGTGTAGATTGGCTAACGGCACAGTCGCTAGTGTGACCAATTCAGTCAGCGCCTGTTTGCTGGTATCTGACACGGTCGCCTGATCAAACCCGAATCGTGTTTCGGCCGTCAATAACACCGTTGCAGCGGTCTGTTCAGTGCGCTCTTCACGAACCACAAAGACGGCTCGTGGGCCAGGTTTTTCCGATGATGATGCGATACCCGAGGGGGGCATGCTCTGCCATGCGGAGCAACCGGATAGCATCAACAGCAGGCTGGCCAAGAAACCGAATCGAACAGAATGAATTGTCATAACGAATACCCCGTGGTTATCAGGCTAGGGCCACTGACCTTTGCGTTTGGGTTGGCCGCTGCTCCGGGGGTCGGTCGAATAGACCGAGTGATTCTGAAACCCCCAGGTACGGTGCTTGTTTTGCTTGTCCGGTTCAGTCTCCCACGGGGCGACATTCTTGAGTACCGGTGTTGGTTCAGTGTAAGGAGCCGGGGCGACTGAATAGGCAGGAGGCGAAGTGGCAGCCGGCATCGGTTGGCGAATGGGTGGCACATACGCGCCCGCCGGTGGTGCGGAGTGATGATTGGGCGGGGAATGGGTCGCGCGCGGCTTCACTTTGGGTTCGTCATCGGACAAGAACAGGTTGAGAAAAATCAACGCAAAAACGATTCCGCCGCCAAGCATAAAAATCCGTGGCCAGAAGGCAGGGGGCGCGGATGGCGGTGGCGGCGGACGGGTGGTGGGAGTTGGCGTGGGACTCGATCCAAGCGGTGTCGTCTGTGCTGGTGTATGGACCGGCCGATAAGCGGGTTCAATCCAGTCTTCCCCTCGATGCATGCCGACGTATCGCTCGGCGATGCGCTTAACCGCGTTCGGCAACTTCAGACGGATTCCACGCCGATGAGGGGAATCATCGCCGCTGTCGAGGGCAGAATAGTTGGAGTTAGTCACGGGTGCAGTATAACGGCTGCGCAGGTCTTAATACAGGTTGTCGCTGACGGGTTGTGGGTGGTTCATATTTTGGCCCTGATGCGAAAAAAAACGGGCGGGCAAACTATGTCGCTGCCCGTTGTGTCACATCTAAAGGGCCGTCCTTGGCCGTCTGCTGAGGGTGTATCAGTCCCAGTTCAACGCACCGCCTGTCTGGTATTCGGTTACACGGGTTTCAAAAAAGTTCTTTTCCTTTTTCAGGTCGATGACTTCGCTCATCCATGGGAATGGATTGGAAACACCATCGTACTGTTCTGCCAGACCAATCTGGGAACAACGGCGATTGGCAATAAATTGCAGATATTCCTCAAACATCTTCGCATTCAAGCCCAACACGCCGCGTGGCATGGTGTCTTTGGCGTATTGAATTTCCAGTTCCACCGCTTCGGTGATCAGCGAGGTCATTTCCTGCTGGAACTCTTCGGTCCACAGATGCGGGTTTTCCATTTTGATCTGGTTGATCACGTCGATACCAAAGTTCATGTGCATGGATTCATCACGCATGATGTATTGGAATTGCTCAGCAACGCCGGTCATCTTGTTGCGGCGGCCCATGCTCAGGATCTGGGTAAAGCCAACGTAGAAAAAGATGCCTTCAAAGATCACATAGAACGCAATAAGCTCACGCAATAAGCGTTGATCATTCTCGGGTGTACCGGTCTGAAAATGTGGATCAGCCAAGTGTTTTGTGAATGGCAGCGCCCATTCCGCCTTGCGCGCCACGGTGGGCACCTCGCGGTACATGTTGAATATTTCGCCTTCGTCCAAGCCCAGTGATTCGACACAGTATTGGTAGGCATGTGTGTGCAGGGCCTCTTCAAAGGCCTGGCGCAGCAGATACTGGCGACATTCTGGATTGGTGACGTGGCGATACACGGCCAGCACCAGATTGTTGGCGACCAGTGAATCCGCAGTTGAGAAAAAGCCAAGATTACGCTTGATGATGGTACGTTCGTCATCGGTCAGACCATTGGGGTCTTTCCACAGCGCGATGTCTGCCGTCATGTTGATTTCTTGAGGCATCCAATGATTGGCGCAGGCATCGAGGTACTTCTGCCAGGCCCAATCGTATTTGAATGGCACCAGTTGGTTTAAATCCGCATGACAGTTGATGATTTTCTTGTCATCGACGCGAATACGCGAGGCGCCCATTTCGATGTCTTCCAGACCCGTGCCGCGCAGGTTTTCGTCGTCACCCAGCTCGCTATACGCTGCGGCTGCAACCGGTGAGGAAGCGGCGACCGAAGGTTCGCGTGCCAGATCGCCTACGGTGGCGAGCTCTGCTTCGGCGCGTACGCTCGATGTGACGACAGGGTCTGCTGCCGCAACGACGGCCTCAGGCTTGGGTGCCTGAGTGGCTGCCAGTGGATCTTCCCAGTTCAACATAATGTGTATCCTCTTATTGTATTTATAAGTGTCCGAGGCCTTACTGACAGGCCTCGCAATCGGGATCCAAGATCGAACAAACCTTCGGTGCATCAGTGCTGTTGTCGACGGCATTCAGCTTGCCATCGCCATGCGTCAACGTGCTCTTTTCGATGTGGGTCGCACCCATGCTGCGCAGGTAATAGGTGGTCTTGAGGCCACGTACCCAAGCAAGCTTGTACAGGTTGTCGAGTTTCTTGCCGGAAGGCTCAGACATGTACAAATTCAGAGACTGCGCCTGATCGAGCCACTTCTGACGTCGTGAGGCGGCCTCAATCAACCAGCGTGCATCCATTTCGAAGGCGGTGGAATACAATTCCTTTAGTTCAGAAGGAACACGTTCCACTGGCTGTACGCTGCCATCGAAGTATTTCAGGTCGTTGATCATGACCGTATCCCACAAGCCGCGTTCCTTCAGGTCAGCGACCAGATAAGGATTGACGACCGTGAACTCACCCGACAGGTTCGATTTCACATACAGGTTTTGATAGGTCGGTTCGACCGACTGACTGACACCACAAATATTGGAAATCGTGGCGGTCGGTGCAATCGCCATGGTGTTGGAGTTGCGCATGCCTTGTTTCTTCACACGTTTGCGCAGTGCGACCCAGTCCAGCGTATGGGAGTCGTCGACCTGCAGAAAACCGCCGCGGCCTTCTTGTAGTAACGCCAGCGAATCGATCGGCAGGATGCCCTTGCTCCACAACGAGCCTTCATAGGTGCCATAGGTGCCGCGTTCGTCTGCAAGATCGGATGAGGCCTTGATCGCCTGATAGCTGATCTCTTCCATGGAGCGATCAGCAAAGGCAACCGCATCTTCTGTCGAGTAAGGGATACGCAGTTTGTACAGCGCATCCTGAAAACCCATGATGCCAAGCCCGACAGGACGGTGGCGCAGGTTGGAACGACGTGCCTGTGGTACCGAGTAGTAGTTGTAGTCGATAACGTTATCGAGCATGCGCATTGCCGTGGTCACGGTGGCTTCGATTTTCTTCGAATTCAAGCCGTTTTCATCGACGTGTTGTGCCAGATTAACGGAACCGAGGTTGCACACGGCAATCTCTGCATCGTTGGTGTTCAAGGTGATCTCGGTACACAGATTGGAGCTGTGTACGACACCGCAATGTTGCTGCGGTGAACGCAGGTTGCATGGGTCCTTAAATGCTATCCATGGATGTCCCGTCTCAAACAACATCGCCAGCATCTTGCGCCATAGCTCAGTGGCCTGAATGGTTTTGTATACCTTGAGTTCGCCACGCTTGGCCTTGGCTTCATACTCGACATAAGCCTTTTCAAAGGCCTGGCCAGTCAGGTCGTGCAGGTCCGGCACCTCGTTGGGTGAGAACAGGGTCCATTCCGTCTCTTCGCTGACACGCTTCATAAACAGATCAGGCACCCAGTTGGCGGTATTCATGTCGTGCGTACGGCGACGTTCATCACCGGTGTTTTTGCGCAGCTCCAGGAATTCTTCGACATCGATATGCCAGGTTTCCAGATAGGCACACACCGCACCTTTGCGCTTGCCGCCCTGATTTACCGCAACCGCAGTGTCGTTCGCGACTTTCAGGAATGGAACAACGCCTTGTGACTTGCCGTTGGTGCCTTTGATGTGGGCACCCATACCGCGTACACGGGTCCAGTCGTTGCCAAGACCACCGGCATATTTCGACAGCAGCGCGTTGTCTTTAATGGCGCCGTAGATGCCGGCGAGATCATCGGGGATCGAGGTCAGGTAACAGCTTGATAGCTGTGGCCGCAGGGTGCCCGAGTTGAACAACGTCGGGGTCGAGCTCATGAAGTCAAAACTCGACAACAGATTGTAAAACTCGATGGCGCGCTCTTCGCGTTCGACTTCATTCATGGCCAGTCCCATCGCGACACGCATGAAGAATGCCTGAGGCAATTCAAAGCGGGTGCCGTCCGAGTGAATGAAGTAGCGGTCGTACAAGGTTTGCAGACCGAGATAGGTAAACGCCATGTCGCGTTCGGGGCGCAGGGCTTCGCCCAATGCATTCAGGTCATATTGCAATAAACGCGAATCCAGCAGCTCCAGGTCGATGCCGCGTTGCAGATAGCTGGCCAGATATTCTGGATACAGATTGGCCATTTCTTCCTGCGTTGCGCGCTCAAAACCGGTGTCGAGGAAGGTCAGCGCCTCGCCTCGCAGGGTGTTCAGCAGTAAGCGGGAGGCCACAAAGCTGTAGTTGGGCTCCTGTTCGATCTGGGTGCGCGCACTCATGACCAGCGATTGTTCGACGTCGACCTCGCTGACGCCATCGAACAAGTTGCGTACGGTTTGGTCGAGGATGCCATCGGCAGAGACATCATCAATCCCGGCGCAGGCCTCTTCGATCAGCGTGGTGAGGCGCTTGGTGTCGAGTGGCCGCAGTTTGCCATCGGGCGCGGTAACCTGAATGCCGACGACCTTTTTACTTTTCTTGTTGCTGGATTTCGCAGCTTCAGCCTGACGCTCCTGATCGCGTTCGGCGCGATACAGCACATAGGCACGAGCCACTTTCTGTTCACCGTCGCGCATCAGCGCCAGCTCGACCTGATCCTGAATGTCTTCAATATGGATCGAGCCGCCGGTTGGCAAGCGTCGGATCAAGGCGTGATGGATGGTCTCGGTCAATTTGGAAACGGTTTCGTGAATTCGACTGGATGCCGCGGCGTTGCCACCTTCGACCGCTAAAAATGCCTTGGTGATGGCGACCGAAATTTTCGACGTATCAAAACCCGTGACCTTGCCATTACGGCGAATCACATGGATTTCCCCAGGTGCCACAGCGGCCATTTCCGGGGATGCGGTCGGTGGTGGGGTAATCGTAGCGGTGTTTTCTATTGTGGTAACGTTTGTCGCGACTTCAGTTTCCATTAGACCTCCTAAATGGATCAGGCGGACGATGAGATGGGCAAAACTCGGAGCAGATTGTGGTAAATATCCTTGCTATCAATGCGGGATCTGGCGACCGGTTCGGATGGCCTGAATCGATTGAACAGCGGACTATTTATCAGTGTCTGGACGTAATTTTTGCTTCCCTCAGCATTCCGCTGTGATTCTTTATCTAGTTATCCGCGAAAGCGGTTTTTTTATTGGATTCCGGTCCGCAATTGCTGAAAACCGGGTTAATCGATACATCGCCTGCATCAGATGAAAATACTATAGGAGGTGGTCGGCAGTTGGTCAAGGCACAATATGTAGTGGTTAGCCGAAGCCGGGGGGTTGATGGATCGTGGACAAGCTGTGGATAACTTTATGGGCCAAATAGTAATATCAATAAACACAGAACCTTAGCGAAGCGCGGCTGTCCACAGGAACATCAGCCAAATGTGGACGAATAGCAGAAACTTTTTTTCTTGGGGTGATGGGGCAGGATTCGACTACGCGACGACCAATATTATTGGTTCTGTTGGGGGTGCTGGCTTCGGGCTGTGCGACGCAGGCGGAATACCCGCCAGAACGGCGCTCAGGCTCCACCTTTACAGATCGTCCAGGAGGCCACCCTCGCGTTCTGGGATGCGTGGTTAAAAGAGGATATCAGCGCGAAACAGCGTATTGTCAAACAGCCGTTCGACGATCCGGCTAAACCGATATATTGATGGCACAACCAATAGGCGGGTATACAGTAGGGTGAAGACGAGAGAATTTGGTCGTAGCGGTACTCGAGTGGGCGATATCGGCTTGGGTTGTTGGCAGTTTGGCGGTGATTTCGGGCCGATCGAAGATGCCACGGCAATGTCGGTGATGGCCGCCGCGGTGGATCAAGGTGTGACTTTTTTTGATACGGCCGATGTCTATGGTGCGGGCCGCAGTGAGTCATTGATTGGCCGTTTTCTCAAGGCGAGTGATGCCGAGATCCGTGTCGCCACCAAGTTTGGGCATGCCGCCGATGTGTTTCCCGATGGTTACTCGCGCGAGGTATTGCAGCAGGGTCTGCACGCGTCGTTGCAACGACTGGGGGTGGACACGCTGGATCTGGTGCAGCTGCATTGTGTGCCCGCCGCATTGCTGCGAGATGGCGAGATCTTTGAGTGGTTACGCGAGGCCAGAGATGAAGGGTTGATCCGCCATTTTGGTGCCAGCGTCGAAACCGTTGCGGAAGCGCGCATCTGTTTACAACACGACGATCTATTTTCATTGCAGGTTATTTTCAATATTTTCCGCCAGAAGTTGGTTACCGATTTGTTGCCGTTGGCGCAGCAGAAAGGCGTCGGAATTATCGTCCGCTTACCCGTAGCCAGTGGCTTGCTGACAGGGAAATTCACCCAACAGACGACCTTCGACCCATCCGATCATCGCCATTACAACCGCGATGGCCAGCAATTTAATGTAGGTGAGACCTTCGCCGGTCTGCCGTTCGAAAAAGGCGTGGAGCTGGTCGAGCTGTTGCGTGATTTTGTGCCAGAAGGATTATCGATGCAGCAGATGGCGTTGCGCTGGATACTCGATCATGATGCGGTCACAACGGTGATCCCCGGCGCGTCAACCGCCGCTCAGGCCGAGGCCAATGCAAGGGTATCCGATCTCGAACCGTTGCCCGCATCATTACATCGCCAATTAACCGAGTTTTACACGGCCCACGTGTACCGTTATATTCGTGGACCATACTGAGGGTGGACATACGGTCATGATATTGACGCTGGATAATTGGGAATCGCTACTACACGATGGATATGAGATGAATACATCGGGTACCACAGGCGAAAAAAAGAGAATTTTCCAGCCGCCCGACAAACTCGACTCCGCGAATCTAGTGGCGTTGGAGGTGCAGGGGATAACCAAAGGCAGTCGCATTCTCACAGTCGGTGATATGGCGCGAGCCGCAGGCGCGTTGGCGCAGACATTGCCCGCTCTGTGTATTGGCGCTAAGGTTAGCATTCAGGAGTTTGATGCCCTTAAATTTTGCGAAGAGGTGCGGGCGTTTACCCATACCCATTTAAGCCCCGAGCAGTGTGAAGCGATACAGAAGACCGCGTCCTTCGCCGAGGCTAATTTCGACGGATTATTTATCACCATCGGTGGCGATAATCTCTCGTTCGACATCATCAAGGCATTGGTGGGGCGAGGTGCTACGGTGATGAGCAATTGGGGTATGACCGAGATCGGCCCCATTGCCATCAACACGATTTTTCGTACCGTCGAGCAGGTTGAAGAATATCGCCAACAAGCCATTCCTACCGGGACCCTGATGGGCGACCAGTATCACTGCGATTATCGAGTCAAGGACGGCTGTTTATTTGTGAAAGGTTCGACTTGCGTCACCGATGGCTGGTTTAACACCCGCGATCTCGTGGCAGTTAACGATCAGGGTGCGATGTATCATCTGGGTCGGGGTGCGTAGTCGTTGACGCGGTACAAAGTGCAGAGAACAATCTTGGATCGACGTTATTCCAAGAAGATGTAGTCAATGAGTTAAAGCCCTTCTTGGCCAGCGATCCAGAAATTCGGATCTATGAAGGTGCGTAATCCCGCCCTAAAAACCTGAACAGGTGTTCCACCAGACGCGGTAAGCAATGCCGCGCTGGTGGTTCTGTTTATTCGCAAGCGCGGTTAAACTATAATCCCTACCGTCTCCTGTGCAGATGATTTAGGGCTTTTTGGGGGTCTCGTAAGGAACTTCTTTCTGGAACGATTCCCAAGTGGTGTTATAACCAACAAAAAACGCGCCTTCCGTGATGGCCTTCTGAGTTGTTGTTAGAAGGTGTGATTTGCCTTCAGGAACCTTTGGTCTGGTTTTGGGTTGTTGTCCGCTCATAAGTAACCTTTTTTGCTAAAAAACCGCGACAGCACCGCATAACATTGCAGCTAGAAACTGTCTCGATATGGCGGGCATTTTACATCTTCTGAAGCAGAAATATAATAGGATAATTATAGCTATAGGGGTCAAAGCGCAATTTATAGGGGTCAGAGAGTAATTGTTCCTGATATGCGAGTTAAATTGCTCTCTGACCCCGATTTTCCGCTATGCATCCAACACAAAGAGGTGGGCGGTATGCGCAACGACCCAAGGCCACATAAGATTCGGGAGTTTCAGAATCATCATTCTGACGCCACTATCTGGAATGACTTCGAGTTGGCGATAATGACATCATTATCGCAACCTATGCCAAGGCAGGAACAACCTGGATACAACAGATTATTTCGCAGTTGTTGTTTGATGGTGAAGCAGGTCTCGAGGTGGCAGAGAGGTCACCCAAGTAGGTAAAGCTGCCCGTTTTGGCGGCGCAAACCCACCTTGCTCCATTGCAGCTTTGCTTAAGGTCCGATTACCTTGCCCGATGGTGCGACGGGCGCCTTGTCCTTTTCTAAGTCCTCAAGGAACCCGCTACGGGTAACTCCCTGTGTCGGGTGCTGTGTGTCCGGCAACATCAAGGTAAAGGTGATGGCGGATGCCAGTGCCAGCAGTACGATGTACAGGTTCAGTCGTTTCATGTGTTGTTGCTTCGTTTCAATACGCTAGGTTGGCACAAATACGCGGCCACCGGGTGCATCGACTTGGTGTACCGGATAGCCATACAATTGTTCGATCGCGTTACTGTCGAGTATGCCCGAAGTTGGTCCCTGCTGCACCTTGCCGTGATGCAATAACACGGCGTGATCACAGAATCGGGCGGCAAGATTGACGTCGTGCAAAATGATCATCACCGCGTGCTGTCCCGAATCAACGCGCCGACGAAGCAAGTTGAGGATGTCCATTTGATACCGTAGATCCAGATGGTTGAGTGGTTCATCCAGCAGCGCGATATCGGGGTCCTGGGCGAGCAGCGTCGCCATCGCCAGTCGTCGTCGTTCGCCGCCGGACAGGGTGTCGACGATGCGGTCTTGCAGAGTATCCAGCCCCACGGCCTGTAGGGCCTGTGTGGCGAGATCGATGTCGGCGGCGTTCTCCCATTGCCAAGCCGACAAATACGGATGCCTGCCGATCAACACAGTTTCAAGCACGGTCGCCGGGTAGGGATCGTTGCAATCCTGAAACAGCACGCCGACACGTTGCGCGATCTGACGCCGACTGAACTGGTCGATAGCTTGTCCGGCCAGCGCAACCGCTCCGCGATTCGGTTCACGCAACCCGGCCAACGTATGCAGCAATGTGGTTTTACCCGCACCGTTTGATCCCAATATCGCCCACATCTGACCGGGTGAAATCGTTAAGTCCAGATTGTCGCAGACGCTGATATCACCGATATCCACCGTCAGTGAGTGGGTGCTTAAGACGACGTCGGCATTCATGCGAGACGACTCCGATACAGCAAAAACAGGAACAGCGGAATGCCGAGAACGGCGGTGAAAATACCCACAGGCAGTTCGGCGGGAAGCAGCAGCGTGCGCGCCAGCGTATCGGCCAGCACGAGCAATATGCCACCCAACAACGCACTGGCAGGAATCAGCAGGCGATGATCGTGCAGGCCAGTCATGCGCAGCATGTGAGGCACGACCAGACCGATAAAGCCAATGGTTCCGGCCAACGTCACCGCCGTCGCTGTGAGCAGGGCTGCGATGGTCAGCAACAGCAGTCGCAGGCGATTAACATCGACGCCGAGCGAGCGCGCTTGATCATCACCCTGGACCATGACATTGAGATGCCGAGCGATGGGCAGGCTGGCGATCAGTGCGAGCAATAACAAGAGGCTGGCAGGTAACACCGAGTGATTACCGCTCAAGTCGCCGAGCAACCAGTACAGCAGTCCGTGTATGTGGGTATTGGGGCTGGTCGCCAACAAAAAGCTGATCATCGCGCCCCAGCCTGACGCCAATACCACGCCGGTTAGCAACAAGCGTGTCGGTGTCCATCCGCCGCGACCGTGAGCGATGACAAAGACCAGTAGCGTAGCTAGCAGGGCGCCGCCAAAGGCACTGGTGTTGACGAGAGTGCTGCCCAGTCCTAACAACATGGCGCTGAGTGCGGCGACGGCGGCGCCACCCGACACACCGAGCAAGTAAGGGTCGGCCAGTGGATTGCGCAGTAACACTTGCATTAACACGCCGGCAACAGCGAGCAATGCACCGGTTACCAGCGCCAACAGAACCCGCGGTAGGCGGATGTCCATGATCAGGGTGTGTTGCAGTGATGGACGGTGGTGGCCAAGCAGAGCCGCATGGATATCCGTCAGTGACAGGTCGACGCTGCCCTGCGTCAAACCAATGCCGACACTGACGATGCCGGTCAGTATTAACGCGGGTAACAGGGCGCGACTATTCACGCAGACTGATGACCGACCAATTGGCGGTGATGGCGTGCGCACGCAGGCGCTCGTCGGGGTCGACCGCGACTGGATGGCTGACTTGTTCCAGCAGCGCTAGATCATTAATCGAGTCGCTATAAAACCAACTGTCGTCCAGCGACTGTTGATGTTGGTCGAGCCAGTGTTGCAGACGTTCGACCTTGCCGTGTTGAAAGCAGGGTGTTCCTGTTATCTTGCCAGTGTATTTGCCATCTATCTTTTCGGGGTCGGTGGCGATCAGGTTGTCGATACCAAACAGTTCCGCAATCGGTCCGGTGATGAAGCGATTGGTCGCGGTAATGATCAGCAGGGTGTCACCGGCCTCGCGATGCTTGTCGACCAGGGCGTGGGCGGCCGGCAGGGCAATGGGTCTGATCCGTTCGCGCAGAAAATCCTCGCGCCAGCCTTGCAGCGTCGAAGTGGAGTGCTGGCTTAGCGGTTTCAGCGCAAATTTCAGGAACGCCATGATGTCGAGTTGGCCTTGTTTGTAGTCTTTATAGAAGCGGTCGTTGGCGCGTTCGTAGAGGTCGGCATCGACCACACCGAGGGTGATGAGGTGCTGTCCCCATAGGTAATCACTATCTCCAGCGAGAAGAGTATTGTCTAAATCAAAAATTGCGAGTGACATGATGTGGGCATTATCCAGCAATGGCGCAGCGGACTCTATTCCGTATTGTTTATTAGAAGCTACTGATTTACAAATAAAAAATACGTTTGCGGCATCATCAGAAAATGTGACAAAATGGATTAAATTAATTTATAGGGGCCGCCAGATGATCGATTCTGATGGATTTAGGCCCAACGTGGGAATTATATTAAGCCGCGACGATGGTCGTGTGTTTTGGGCCCGCCGCGTTGGACAGGACGCGTGGCAGTTTCCTCAGGGTGGCATCAATAAGGACGAGACCCCTGAGCAAGCCATGATCCGGGAACTACAAGAAGAAACCGGGCTATTATCGGAGCACGTCGAAATTATGGGCCAGTCTGCCGACTGGCTGCGCTATCGGTTGCCGAAACGTTATATACGTAAACGCGAAAAACCGTTGTGTATCGGCCAGAAGCAAATCTGGTTTTTGCTGCGCTTTATCGGTGAGGAAGCGGATTTCAAAATAGATTGTTCGGGTAACCCCGAGTTTGATTGTTGGCGTTGGGTGGATTATTGGTACCCGCTGGACGAAGTCATCTATTTCAAGCGTTCCGTTTATCAGAAGGCCTTGCGCGAGTTATCGCCAATTTTGTTTCCGGATAACGCGCCGCCAGAGCCCCTCATTTAACGAATCTTATGAGTCCCGCGCCCACAATGCTGGAAATCATTCGACGGACAGTACAGGAAGTTAATTCTGCGCCCGATCTTCAGCATGCGCTGTCGGTCATTGTGCGTCGTGGGCGGGAGATTATCTGTGCTGATGTATGCACCGTGTATCTTACTGAGCAGGAAACTGGCGAACACGTGCTGCGCGCGACCGAGGGCTTGGCCGCTGACTCGGTTGGGCATGTTCGTTTTGGGCTGTATGAGGGACTGGTTGGCTTGGTTAGTGAGCGCGCCGAACCCGTCAATCTCGATGATGCGCCCAGCCACCCCCGCTACCGTTATATCTCGGAAACCGGCGAGCAACGCTTTCACGGATTTTTAGGTGTGCCGATTATTCAGCATCGCAAGGTGTTGGGCGTGTTGGTTGTACGACAGCAGGAATCACGACGTTTTGATGAAGCCGAAGTCACGCTGTTGGTGACGTTGGCGGCACAGCTGGCCGGCGCGATCGCCCATGCAGACATTAGCGGTGGCATCGTTGTCGAAGATCAGCAGCATCAACCTATATCACGCATTATTCGTGGACGTCCCGGTGCGCCTGGCGTTGCCGTTGGCACGTTGGTAGTTGCCTATGAACGTGCGCACCTTGATGAGGTGCCTGATGCGGCGGTGGCTGACATCGATGTCGAGGTCGCGCACTTCGAGAAGGTGGTTGCCGGTGTGCGTGTCGAATTGCAGGAGATGAAGGATCGTTTTGATCCCTCGCTAAAGGAAGAGCGTGTTCTGTTTGATGCGTATCTGATGATGCTGGATGGTGACAGCTTGGTAGAAGGCACCATCACGCGTATCCAGACTGGCAACTGGGCATCGGGTGCGCTGCGTGACACCATTCAGGAACACGCAACCATGTTCGAGTCCATGGAAGACAGTTATCTGCGAGAACGCTCGTCGGATATACGAGATCTGGGTCGACGGATACTGTTGCGTCTGCAGTCTGGTTCCCCGCGCGCGCGCGTGTTTCCGGAGAACACCATTTTGGTCGGTGAAGATCTTACCGCAACACATCTCGCCGAAGTGCCGGGTGATCGTCTTGTCGGCGTGATCTCTGCCAAAGGGTCTACGGCGTCGCACGTCGCAATTTTGTCCAAGGCATTGGGTTTGCCAGCGGTGATGGGTGTGGCGGATTTGCCTGTGCGCCATCTTGAAGGCAAAGAAGTGATCATTGACGGTTATCGTGGTCAGGTCTATCTGAGTCCGTCGAAGGTCGTACGTAACCAGTTTGAACGTTTGGCGACGGAAGAGGCGGAGTTAAGCAAGAGCCTCGGCGAGTTGCGCGATGCGCCCGCCGTTACGACCGATGGCCAGAAGATGCCGATGTACATTAACGCTGGCTTGCTGGCGGATATCAGTCCGTCGCTAGAGAGTGGTGCCGAGGGCGTTGGTCTGTATCGCACCGAGATTCCATTCATGATTCGGGAGAGTTTCCCCGGTGAAGATTCTCAGGTCAAGATTTACCGACAGGTACTGGAGGCCTTTAGCCCACGCCCTGTCGTGATTCGCAGTCTGGATATTGGTGGCGACAAGATGTTGCCGTACTTTCCAATTCATGAGGAGAATCCATTTTTGGGTTGGCGCGGTATTCGTGTCACGCTCGATCATCCTGAAATTTTCATCACCCAACTGCGTGCGATGTTAAAGGCATCGGTTGGGCTGAGTAATCTGCATGTGATGTTGCCGATGGTGACATCGGTAGACGAAGTGGATGAGGCGATGATTTTGCTGCATCGGGCCTACGAAGAATTGCTCGACGAGGGTGAAAAGGTCACCTTTCCCAAACTGGGCGTGATGATTGAAGTGCCCTCGGCGGTTTATCAGGCCGACCTATTGGCGCGTCGAGTCGACTTCTTATCGATCGGTACCAATGACCTGACCCAGTATTTGCTTGCGGTTGATCGTAACAATGCCGCTGTTGCCGATCTTTATGATTCGTTACACCCGGCTATGGTGCGTGCGGTGTTGCAGGTCACCGCCGCGGCACAGGAGGTTGGCACACCGGTTGGCGTGTGTGGCGAGTTGGCCGGTGATCCGCTCGGCGCAATTTTGTTGGTAGCCATGGGTGTAGATAGTCTCAGTATGAGTTCTGGTAGTCTGTCGCGAGTCAAAAAAACCATCTGTGGGTTTTCCCGCGTCGAAGCCAACGGGTTGCTGGAAGAGGCATTGAAGCAAGAAGATCCCGAGTCTATCCGTGAACTGTTGCGTACCGCGATGGAAGAAAAAGGTCTGGGCGGTTTGGTCCGCGCGGGTATCTAGAAAGGAGAAAGGGGACGGAGGGATTATTTTTTAATCCCTCCGTCCCCTTTTGCATATTTACTTATAACGTTTTTTGTCCAGCGTCATCAGCAGTGGCGGCAAGAACAGAAAATCAGCTAGCAGTGCCAGTGCGATGGTCATCGCAGTCATTAATCCCATGTCAGAGTTCAGTCGAAAGGCCGATTGTGCCAGAAACATAAAACCAACAATCAATACCAGCGTCGTGATCCACAGGGCTTTGCCGACGCTGTTAAAGGCATAGCGCACGGCTTGCTCAGCATCAAGCCCGCGTTCGCGGCGCGCGCGCAGATACTTGCTCAGAAAATGTACGCTGTCATCAACGACGATGCCGAGGGTCATGCCGAGAATAACCGATAGCGCCAGACCGACTTCACCCACGACGATGCCCCAGATGCCGAAGGCCATGGCGCCCGGGACCAAGTTGGGAATCAGGCTTAAAAAACCAATTTTTACCGAGCGCAATGCAAAGGCGAGAATCAGCGATATCAATATCAGCGCCAGTGTGGTGCCCGATAACATCGAGCGGATGTTGCGTTCGCCAATGTGTGAAAACATCGTCGTCGCGCCGGTGCCTTCGGTGTGCATGTGATCAGGTGTGTTGTCGCGCAACCAGTCTTGTGCGCGACTATCGAGGGCCAGATAGTGATTGACCGACAGGGTGTCCATGGTGATCGCAATGCGCACTGATGATTTATCGACGTTGATCTGATCGTTCAAGTCGAGCCCGTAAGGCAATGACATTTCATACAACAATAGATACTGCGCCGCGAGTTCACGTTCGTGGGGTAGTCGATACCACGCCGGGTCATCGCCATGCATGTTCATGTTGAGACGCTTCATCGTGTCCGTAATCGTGTACACGTGATCGACGCCCGGTTGTTGTCGATACCACACGGCGAAGTCATCTACTTTTTGCAGAAATTCTGGGTTACTGATGCCGCCGGGTTCGCCGGATTCGATTGAATAGTGGTTGATATAAAGTCCGCCAAGGTGATTCGAGGCGAAATCACTGGCGATGCGAATGTCCATGGTTTCGTCAAAGTATTCGATAAAGACATCGTTGAGATCGTTCTGGGGTATGAAGGAAACCAGGCCAACAATGATGGCGGTGCCGCCCCATAGCAGACGTTTACGATGCGTGATGGTAAAGGTCGCCAACCAGTCCATGCCACCGGCGGAACGCTTGCGGGCGGCAGGCGCCTTGATGGGCAGCAACATGATCATCGCCGGCAGGATGGTGATCGACATGACAAACGCGGCGATGATACCCATCGCAACAATATTGCCAAGGTCACGAAACGGTGGGGCATCACTGAAGTTCATGCTCAGAAACCCAAGTGCAGTCGTGATCGAGGTTAGAAAGATCGGCATCAGGTTGATGCGAATGCTTTCGATCATCGCATCGCGTTTGTTGCTGCCCATGCGCATTTCATGGAATAGCGAGACCAACATGTGAATTGCATCGGCAATGGCAAGGGTCATGATGATGGTGGGGGCTGAGGCGCTGGGCGGTGTTAGCAGGATGTTTAGCCAGCCGGTGATGCCCATGGCGCTCGCGACGGACAGTAGGATGATGGTCAGGGTGATGATGGAGCTGGCGATACTGCGCAGCAATAGGCCAATACCAATCAATATCAACAGCAGGCTGATCGGCACCAGGGTTTTCATGTCGTTCTGCGAGGATTCGGCGAAGGCATTATTGAACAACACCATGCCAGTCAGGTAGATATCGATGTCCGGGTTTTCAGCACGGAACTCATCCATTAGATTGCGTGTGAACGCGGTGACCTCCGGCGTCTCGGTCAGATCATCAATGCCGGGTAGTTGTACCACCACGTTGATGGCGGTTACCGCCGCAGTCTTGGCGATCAGGCGACTCAGTAGCAGAGGCTCATTGAGGGCAATATTTTTAATGGCCTCAAGATCGGCTGCATCGAGTGAGTCGATATCGCTGACCAGATCTTGCACCACGAGGTCATCTTCCATCGCAAAGGTGTGTTGGAAGTTGGTGATCGAATCGACGCGGATTGAATAGGGTGTTTGCCAAGCGGCTTCGGTCAGTTCTTGTATCGCGCGCAGGGTCTTTTGGGTAAAGACCTTGCCGTCTTGGGGTGCGAGCAGGAACAGCGCGTTGTCATCTTTGGTGTAGGTGTTTTCCAGCGCATCAAAGGCCAGCATGTAGGGATTGTCTTCACTGAAAAAGACGCGATAGTCGGTGGTGAACTTCAGATTTTGTATGCCGTGGCCCAGTGCAAATACCGTCACCAGCATGCCCAGCAGCACCCGCCACGGATGGTCGACAATCCAGGTGGCCATGGTTTGGGGGGAAACGACGGTGTGCTTCATGACTGCTGGGTCCATTGGGTGTCAGGAGTAGATTCCCTCTCCCTCGGGGAGAGGGCCAGGGTGAGGGGCATCATGCCATGATTCTCTTATCGATATTTATTTGCGAATTCGACTTGAAAGTTCTCGATCACTGTATATAATTACACTACTGTTTATTTATACAGTTATTGTTTTACGCGGCCCCTGTGTCAACGTATTCAGCCAATTTCTCCCGATTGATTGGGCACCGGCGTCGCGTAAAACACCTAATTAGACTGAGCCAACACCATGCAGCTAACCGCGAAGCAAGCCGAAATTCTTGAGGTCATACGGACCTTTATTGATACCACCGGGTACCCGCCGACGCGCGCCGAAATTGCGCGAGATCGAGGTTTCAACTCGCCGAATGCAGCCGAGACGCATCTGAAGGCATTGGCGCGTAAAGGCGCGATTGAACTCATCTCGGGATCTTCTCGCGGTATTCGTTTGCTCGGTGAGAATACGGATGGGATGGACGAGGGTATCCCCGTGGTCGGGCAGGTTGCCGCCGGTAATCCGATTCTGGCTGAGCAGCATGTCGAACAGCACTATCAGGTCGACCCGGCTTTATTTAGTCCGCGGGCGGATTACTTCCTGCGCGTACGTGGCATGAGCATGAAGGATGCCGGCATTATGGATGGTGATCTTTTGGCGGTACACAGTCAGCAACAGGCCGACAACGGGCAGATTGTTGTCGCACGCATCGATGATGAGGTGACGGTTAAGCGATTTCACCGCGACGGCCCCAAGGTGTGTCTGTTACCCGAAAATGATGAGTTCTCTCCCATCAAAATAGATCTGCGTTTACAAACGCTGGTCATTGAAGGCATTGCGGTTGGCTTGCTGCGCAATCAGAAACTCCTGTGAGCGTCGACACGTTATTACAACGTGCCGACATCTGGCGCGGCGGCCAAACTTCCTCTACCGCTTATGCAGGAGTGGGTACTGGCTTTGCTGAGTTGGATGAGGTCTTCCCCGGCGGTGGTTGGCCACTGGGTGCGCTGACAGAAATTTTTACCCAACACCGTGGCATTGGTGAGTTGAGTTTATTGATGCCGGCCTTGGCGAGATTGTCACAAGAAGAACCACGCTGGATTGCTTGGATTGCCCCCCCGTATATTCCTTATGCACCGGCATTGCTTGCCCACGGTGTGGATCTATCCAGAGTCTTGTGGGTACACCCCCGTGCGGCACAGGATAGCTTGTGGGCATTGGAGCAGGCGTTGCGTTCCGGTACCTGTTCGGCGGTATTGGCTTGGCCTGAGGGCTTGGATAGCCGCAGTTTGCGTCGGTTGCAGTTGGCCGCGGAGGTGGGGCAGTCATTGGGCTTGTTGTTTTGTGCCGAACACATGGCCGAGCAGTCATCGCCTGCGGCGTTGCGATTACAGTTGAGTCCGGCGCTTGGTGGCGTTGATGTAACAGTATTAAAGCGTCGGGGTGGCTGGGCAACCGGGCCGGTACACGTACCTTTGGCGCACGCGGCATCGAATGTGGTCGCCAGTGTCGCCTAAGTTAAGCCTCGTTCATGTTATGGCTTGGTCTGCATTTACCCGATTTCCCACTTGAGGTTTTTTCCCGTTCGCGCCTGCTGACAGAGCCGCTGATTGTCAGTGATGGTCAGTCGCGTCGTGCCCGTGTGATGGCGGCGAACGCCATGGCAACGGATGCCGGTATACGCATGGGGTCACAGGTGAAATCGGCTTACGCCTTATCCCCAGAAGTGCGGGTATGGGTGCGCGATGCGCTCAGGGAACAGCAAGCACTTGAGGGCTTGGCGGCGTGGGCCTGTCAGTATTCTTCCATGGTCAGTCTGGAGCCACCGAACGAGTTGCTTCTGGAGATAGGCTCTAGCCTGAAATTGTTTCATGGTTTACAGGCGCTGCTTGAAAAAATCCAACCGGGTCTGAATGCATTGGGTTATCACGCCTGTTGTGCGGTTGCACCCACACCGCTTGCGGCCTTATGGCTGGCACGTGTGGGCAGGTTTGTTTGTATCGAAGACAAAGCAGGCCTGATTTCGGGGTTGTCACATTTGCCACTGACCATAACCGGGCTCAATGAGGCGCAAGTGAAGAGCTGTCAGTCCATGGGGTTGCGCGTTCTTGGTGATGTGTTGCGCTTACCCAAAGGCGGATTGAATCTTCGCGTGGGCAGGCAATGGGTGACCCGTCTGCAACAGGCATTGGCGCAACAGCCTGATCCCCGACAGGCCTTTGAGATGCCGTTGCGTTATCAAAATAGCCTGATGCTCCCCGGTATTTCAACCTCAACGCAATCGCTAATTTTTTCAGGCCGCCGCTTGTTGGAAGAGTTGGTGGGCCTGTTGCGCGCATCGCAACGTGGTGTGCAGACATTGTGTTGGCAGTTGCTGCATGTTGATGGTGAGATCACGCAGTTTTCTCAGGCCATGTTACGACCGGGTCGGGATATGGCGCGTTTGCAGTTGTTGTTGCAGGAATCTCTGGAACGCTTGCAGATACCCTCTGATGTTGCCGAGATTAGCCTCGTCGTAGATGACATGCCGCTATTGGATGCCGTCGATGATGATCTGTTTGTGGTCGATGCGTGTCGTCAGGATCAGCGCTCTGATTTTATTGAGCGATTGAATGGGCGTTTGGGGGAAGAGGTAGTGCAGGGTGTTTCTCTGGTGATGGAGCATCGGCCGGAGTACGCATGGCAGGGCAGACGGGATTTTTTCTCTGAGAAGAAAGCACCGAAGACAGCACCTGTGTTCACATCATCCGGGCGTCCTTTGTGGCTGTTGCGAGAGCCCGTGTTGCTGCGGATGAATGCAGGTCGACCTGAGTTGGGTGGGCGGCTTGAGTTGGTATCGGATTGTGAGCGGATTGAAACGGGGTGGTGGGATGAGGGGGATGTGCAGCGGGACTACTTTGTTGCCCGTAACCGGTTGGGGGAGTGTTTTTGGGTGTTCCGTTGTAGGGGTTCTGAGGGGGCTTGGTTTATGCAGGGGGTGTTTGCTTGAGCGCTTCGTTTGAGATTGAAAGCTATAGCGGCAGAGGTCCATCAAGGACACACCGTATTTCTGCCGCTCTATCTTTCCCGGACAGCAATAGTGAAACAAACAAAATTTAATCAATACGCAGAACTAGCCTGTATCTCCAACTTTACCTTTCTGCGTGGGGCCTCACATCCACATGAGTTGGTGAAGCGCGCCCATATCATGGGTTACAAGGCGCTGGCATTAACCGATGAATGTTCATTGGCTGGTATCGTGAGGGCGCATCAGGCGGCCACTGAGTGTGGCTTGCATCTTATTGTTGGCAGCGAGTTTCAGATACAGGATGGTCCTCGCATCATACTGTTGGCGCCATCCAAAACAGCCTATGCAGAACTGTCGCGTGTGATTACTCGTTGCCGACGGGCGGCAGATAAAGGTGAGTATTGTTTGTTATGGGAGTACCTGGATGGGGCGTTGCATCATTGTCTTGCGTTGGTGTTTCCTTCGCGCGAGGGATACCTGTCGCGAGTGCGCGACCTGTTTAAGAACCGTGTCTGGCTTGCGGTTGCGTTGTTTCAGGATGGAAAGGCCAGCCGGCATCTGCGTTGGTGTAAGAGCTTGGGGCGCGATGTTTCGATACCGCTGGTGGCCGTCGGTGATGTGTATATGCATAGTCGTGGTCGCCGGGTATTGCGCGATACGATCACGGCGATTCGTTTGTGTCGCCCGATTTCTGAGCTAGGGCATGCGTTGCATGCCAATGGTGAGCGCCATTTGCGTTCGATGGACGAGTTGACTCAGTTGTATCCTCGGTCGTTACTGAATGCCTCGACAGTGATTTCTGAGCGTTGTCGATTCTCATTGAGTGAACTGCAATATACCTACCCCAATGATGTGGTGCCTGAGGGTTCTTCATCCTCGCAGTATCTGCGTAAGCTCACGCAACAGGGTATGCAACAGCGTTGGTCTGAGGGGGTATCTGATCGGGTTCGTCAGCAGGTCGAACATGAGTTGCGTTTGATAGAGGAAATGCAGTACGAGGCGTACTTCTTGACGGTGTATGACATTGTCGAGTTTGCGCGCAGTCGGGGCATCTTGTGTCAGGGGCGAGGATCTGCGGCAAATTCTGCGGTGTGTTATTGCCTGGGTATCACCGAAGTGGATCCGTCGCGAATGGAGTTGTTGTTCGAGCGCTTTATTTCAAAAGAGCGCAATGAGCCACCGGATATCGATGTAGATTTTGAGCATCAGCGTCGAGAGGAGGTGATCCAATATATCTATACTCGTTATGGGCGTGAGCGTGCGGCGTTGACGGCAACGGTGATTTCCTATCGATTGAAAAGTGCGATTCGGGATGTTGGTAAGGCCTTGGGTTTGTCTCCTGATCAAGTCGACCCGTTGGCAAAAAGTGTGATGTGGTGGGATGGGCAGCGTATTGCGGCGGAACGGTTGCTGGAGATTGGCCTGCAGCCGGATAACCCGCTGATCCGAAAGTTGATGATATTGGTGCAGCTGATACTGCGGTTTCCGCGGCATCTGTCTCAACACGTGGGTGGGTTTGTGATTGCCGAGCGCTGTTTGATGGACTTGGTGCCGATTGAAAATGCGTCAATGCCGGAGCGCACGGTGATTCAGTGGGATAAGGACGATCTGGATACCCTAGGTATTCTTAAAGTCGATTGCCTGTGTCTGGGTATGTTGTCTGCGATTCACAAGGCATTTGATCTGGTGGAAAAGATTCGCGGCAAACGTTGGACCATGGCGACCATACCGGCTGAGGATGTGGCGGTGTATCAGATGATTCAGCAAGCCGACACCATTGGTGTGTTTCAGATCGAGTCGCGCGCGCAGATGTCGATGTTGCCACGCCTGCGGCCAGAGAATTTTTACGATCTGGTGATTGAGGTAGCCTTGGTGAGGCCGGGTCCCATTCAGGGCGATATGGTGCATCCCTATTTACGACGACGTCAGGGCTTGGAGGCAGTGGAATATCCATCCGAGGCGATTCGCGCGGTGTTGGAGCGCACCCTTGGGGTACCGATTTTTCAGGAACAGGTGATCAAGGTGGCGATGGTGGCCGCGGGTTTCTCGCCGGGTGAGGCAGATCAGTTGCGACGCTCGATGGCTGCTTGGCGTCGCCATGGTGATATCGAGTGCTTTGAACAAAGATTAGTTGAAGGCATGCGCGCTCGTGGTTATGACGAGGACTTTGCGCAGCGAATTTTTAATCAAATAAAGGGTTTTGGTGAATATGGATTTCCGGAATCACATGCCGCTAGTTTTGCCTTACTGGTTTATGTGTCTGCTTGGTTGAAGCGCCATGAGCCCGCCGCATTTTTTTGCGGGATTTTGAACAGCTTGCCGATGGGGTTCTATGCGCCATCCCAATTGGTACAGGATGCGCGCAAACATCAGGTGGAGGTGCGACCCGTCGATGTACGTTTCAGCGAGTGGGACTGCACACTGGAAACGGATACGGGAGATATGCATCGACCTGCATTGCGTTTGGGGTTGAGGCGTATCAAGGGATTGTCACGGCAAGGGGGTGAGCGAGTCGTCGCCAGTCGATCGGCGCTGGGTAGCGGTTCAGTGGAGGCGCTGGCTTGGCAGGCGAGTTTGGATCGACATGATTTGCAGTGTTTGGCCAAGGCCAATGCGCTGGTCGGTGTGGAGGGCAATCGGCATCAGGCGCATTGGGCGGTATCCGGTGTTGAAGCACCGACGCCATTGTTTACATCAGTGTCTGAGTCTGCAACCCCAATGTTGAGGCCACCGACTGAAGGTGAAAATATCACCGCAGACTACGCCAGTCTTGGTTTGACGTTGGGGCGTCATCCGCTGGCGTTATTGCGAGATCATCGTGAGTTGGCGGGCGTACAACCCGCATCGCAAGTGTCATCACTGCGGCATGGGGTGTGTTTACGGGTGGCAGGACTGGTGATCAATCGACAGCGCCCGGGCGCGGCAGCCAATGTGACCTTCATGACGCTGGAGGATGAAAGCGGGCAGGTCAATGTCGTGGTCTGGGCGGCATTAGCCGAGCGACAGCGGGCGGTATTGCTGGGTTCGAATCTGCTTGAGGTGTATGGCGAATTGCAGCGCGAAGGTGAGGTGCAGCACGTGATTGCCAGACGATTAACGGATCGTAGCCGCTTGTTGGGGCGGTTGCGTACGCATTCCCGGGATTTTCACTGATCTAACCGAGCCCTTCGCTGTCAAGTAAGCCGATTTTCCTGCCGATATAAGTCTCAGGATGGGTTGAAATAGAGAGAGTTAACGTATGTCGAGTGACTATCCAACGCCTGACGAGGTGGGGATCAAGATCCCCAAACAGCTGCGGGAAGACTGGTTTAATCAGGGTTTCGAGCATGCCCTGAAAGGCCATAATTTATCTTGTCCAGTACACCTGAAGCGATCATTTATGGAAGGTTATCGGGCCGCCAAGTTATACCTTCGCGAGCTTAGAAAGCGCCAGGGGATCGTGGGTTTTCCAATTCAGGGTCGGTGCAAATGGAAGGTGGCTTGATGTTTATGCGCCACGATTGGGCCGGCGACGACGGCATGAAGTCACTCGCACGCTCGGGTTCACTTGAAGAAGATACTTGGGACATCGAGGCCCACGGCTTATATCTTCTGATCGCCGGCACCCTGATCTGGGGTTTTGGTGATTTGTTGGGGTGACCGGTTAGAGCGCGTTACTGTGGGTACACTGTCTCCGTCTTGCTAGCGACGTCGCCTCGTTTTATGTCTGCCAATTACGTTACGCCTGGCAATTCCAGCCAGACCCACCAAACCGGAGCCGAACAACCAAACAGCGGCAGGAACTGGAACGTTAGTAATGTGAATCGCGGTGATATCGAAGTTGGCGCTGAAGCCAGCGAAAGGACCGTCGATCATGGGTGAACCACCAATACCGTCATCGCCAGCGATAACGCCAAGCTCTGAACTTGGGTTCAGACCCAGACAGTGACCATTAGCATCACCGTTGGCAACATCAGCTGCACAAGCAGCAGGTGCGGTGCTGATCAACTGCGTGTCCAGTGTGGTAGTCGCCATGGGTACTGGACCGACTGGGAACTTGCCTCCGTTCATACCGTTAGATGCGGGCAGTGCACCGTAGCCGGCAACGGTTGCTTGGTCGATAATGTCAGAAGTCGAAATACCGTATGAAAACGCGCCGAAGAAACCACGTGCGTCCAGAATCAAGCTA
>DTRM01000090.1 GCA_012965975.1 Chromatiaceae bacterium
GTATGGATTGCCTGGGCCGGCGGCGACGTGACCCGAGCGCGCTTGTGGCGCTTCTCTGGTGACCGGGCCGCCATCCGCGAACAGGCGGTGGCAGCGGCGTTGCGGGGGGCGGTCGGCCAGGTCGCCGGGGTGTCAGGAGATGAGCCCGAAGTCTGACACCTTAGAAGGCATTTAACCGGTGGCGTTTGTCGCCAGTTGTGTGATAATCCGGAGGACACTTCGCGCGGCGGAGAGTGGAAGTAATCGCAATGGAATTGCATTTATTTGACTGATGGAGACTTGGATGGAACAGAATAAAGAAAAGGCGCTACAAGCAGCGTTGGGGCAGATTGAACGACAGTTTGGCAAGGGCGCGGTGATGCGCATGGGCGATGTGGTCGGGTCCGATATCGAGGCTATTTCAACCGGTTCGCTGGGGCTGGATATTGCCCTCGGGATTGGTGGCTTGCCCAAGGGGCGCGTGGTGGAAATTTATGGTCCGGAGTCATCGGGCAAAACCACGCTGACGTTGCAGGTGATCGCCGAGTGTCAGAAGGCCGGTGGCACCGCCGCATTTGTTGATGCTGAGCACGCACTGGACCCGTCGTACGCGGAAAAGATCGGCGTGAATGTCGACAACCTGTTGGTCTCACAACCCGATACCGGTGAACAGGCCTTGGAAATCACCGACATGCTGGTGCGTTCCAGTGCTGTGGATATCGTTGTCATCGATTCGGTTGCTGCATTGACGCCCAAGGCTGAGATCGAAGGCGACATGGGCGATTCGCATATGGGTCTGCAGGCGCGTCTGATGTCTCAGGCATTGCGCAAGCTCACAGGTAACATCAAACGCTCCAATACGCTGGTGATTTTTATTAACCAGATCCGTATGAAAATTGGTGTGATGTTTGGCAGTCCGGAAACCACAACCGGTGGTAATGCACTGAAATTTTACGCCTCAGTGCGTTTGGATATTCGTCGCATCGGCGCGATCAAGAAGGGTGACGAGATTGTCGGTAACGAAACCCGCGTCAAGGTGGTCAAAAACAAGGTGGCACCGCCGTTTAAACAAGCCGAGTTTGAGATTCGCTATGGCAAGGGCATTTCACGTCAGGGCGAGTTGATTGATCTGGGTGTGAAACACGGATTGGTCGAAAAGGCCGGTGCCTGGTACAGCTATAACGGTGACCGTTTGGGGCAAGGCAAAGACAATGCCGGTACCTTCATGATGGAGAACGGTGACATCGCGATGGATATCGAAACACAGTTGCGCGACAAGCTGTTGACCAAACCCGGTCGGCGGCGGCCCGTGGCCGATGAGGCCAAGGTTGAAGCGGAGGCCGAGGCCTGAGCGAGTCGACCGACGACACCCTGAAAGATGCCCGGCAGGCCGCGATTGGCCTGTTGGCGCGTCGTGAACATTCTAAAAAGGAACTGCAGCGCAAGTTACGTGTACGCGGCGTTGATAGCGATATCGCGTCACAGGTTTTGGGTGAGTTGGAAGGCGACGACCTGCTCAGCGAGACGCGCTATACGAGTAGCTATATAGAGAGCCGTCATGCACGCGGGTTTGGCCCGCTGAGGATCCAGAAGGAACTCGGCGAACGCGGTATCGGCGAGGATCAAATTTCGCAGTCGATGGCAGAATTGGCCATCGACTGGCAGTTGCAAGTAAAATCCGTATATAGAAAGAAGTACGGGTCAGATGGCCTGTCAGATTTCAATGAACGTGCCCGGCGGGCGCGTTTTTTGCAATATAGGGGATTCACTGGTGATCAGATTCGTCACGTATTTGGCGATGAATTTGATTAGACATAGGCTATGAAAAGCAGCGCAGAATTACGTCAGGCCTTTTTGGACTTTTTCCATGAGCGCGATCACGAGATCGTGTCCAGCAGTCCACTGGTGCCCGCAAATGATCCAACCTTGCTGTTCACCAATGCCGGCATGGTCCAGTTTAAGGATGTGTTTCTGGGCCGTGACAAGCGAAATTTTCAGCGTGCGACCAGCACCCAGCGTTGCGTACGCGCCGGCGGCAAGCATAACGATCTTGAAAACGTCGGTTATACCGCGCGTCATCACACCTTTTTCGAAATGCTCGGCAACTTCAGTTTTGGCGACTATTTCAAACACGACGCCATTCGTTATGCCTGGGAGTTTCTGACCGAGGTCATGGAGATTCCAGCCGAGCGTCTTTGGATCACTGTATTTGACGAAGACAAAGAGGCCGAGGACATTTGGCTCAATGAGATTGGTGCCAGTGCGGAACGTTTTTCGCGAATCGGTGCGAAGGATAATTTCTGGTCCATGGGGGATGTGGGTCCTTGTGGTCCCTGCACCGAGATTTTTTATGATCACGGTGCAGATATCGCGGGGGGGGCACCGGGTACACCGGAAGAAGATGGTGATCGCTACGTCGAGATCTGGAACCTAGTCTTCATGCAGTACGACCGCGCTGCCGATGGCACGCTGAAGGATTTACCGCACCCATCGGTCGATACCGGTATGGGCCTAGAACGTCTGGCGGCGGTGATGCAGGGTGTACACAACAACTACGACATCGATCTATTTCAGCGGTTGATCAAGGCCGGTTCCGAGTTGTCGGGTTGCAATGATTTATCCAACAACTCACTGCGTGTGATTGCCGATCACATTCGTTCCTGTGCCTTTATGATTGTTGACGGCGTGATGCCATCGAATGAAGGTCGCGGTTATGTGTTGCGACGCATTATTCGGCGTGCGGTGCGCCATGGTTATCAGTTGGGTATCACCGAGTTGTTTTTCTTCAAGCTGGCGGCGACGCTGAGTGATGAGATGGGTGCGGCCTTTCCTGAGTTACCGGCCGCATTGCCGCAGGTGGAACAGGCTTTGAGGCAAGAAGAAGAACGGTTTGCGGAGACGCTTGAGCAGGGCATGAAAATACTTGAGCAGGACATGGCCGGAATCAAGGGCAAAGAGATTCCGGGTGAAACCGTCTTTCGTCTCTACGACACGTTTGGTTTCCCGGTCGACCTGACCGCCGATGTCGCGCGTGAGAAAGGTTTGACACTGGATATGCCAGGTTTTAACAAGGCGATGGACGCACAGCGTGAACGCGCGCGTGCCGCGAACAGCTTTGCATCCGATTACGCTACGTTGCCGACCCTCGGTGGTGAAACTGATTTTACCGGTTACGATCACCTGCAAGGTAATGGCACTGTTAGCGCGTTGTTTCTCGACGGCGAAGCCGTTGATGCCTTGCAAGCCGGTCAAGGTGGTGTGGTGGTATTGGATGTCACCCCATTTTATGCCGAGTCGGGTGGTCAGGTGGGTGATACCGGTTATCTGGAGGTCGGCAATGCGCGCTTTAATGTCGTCGATACGCAGAAGCAGGGCAAGGTGTTCACGCACATGGGTGAATTGCTTGAGGGCGAGATGAAGGTCGGTGATACCGTCAATGCTGTGATCGATGCCGACCATCGTTTGGCGACCATCGCCCATCATTCCGCCACGCATTTGATGCATGCGGCGCTGCGCGAGGTATTGGGTGAGCACGTGACGCAGAAAGGTTCGCTGGTTAACGAGAGGCAGTTGCGTTTTGATTTCTCCAATCCGGCACCGATGTCTGCCGAGCAGATTGAGGCCGTTGAGCAATTGGTGAATTTGCAGATTCGTCTTAACAGCCCGGCCGAGACCAAGGTGATGGACCTCGATGAGGCAAAAGAGTCGGGTGCCATGGCGTTGTTTGGTGAGAAATACGACTCGAAGGTTCGCGTGATGTCGATTGGTGAGTTTTCGACCGAACTGTGTGGTGGAACCCACGTCAACGCGGCGGGCGATATCGGGCTGTTCAAGATCGTGTCAGAAACCGGCATCGCCTCGGGTGTGCGTCGTATCGAGGCCGTTAGCGGGCAAGCCGCGATCGACTGGGTCGAAGGCAGCGAGTCGCGTTTGCGCGAGGTGTCCGAACTGCTCAAGGCGGATCGCGAAAGCGTTACTAACAAGGTGAAACAACTGCTGGAACGCACCAAGGCGTTGGAGAAAGAACTCGATCAACTCAAAGGTAAACTTGCCAGTGCGGCTGGCACTGACCTAGCGGGTCAGGCGGTCGATATTGATGGACTTAAAGTATTGGCGGCCAGACTCGATGGTGCCGATCCAAAATCCTTGCGTGACACGGTCGATCAGTTGCGCAACAAACTGGGATCGGCTGCGGTGGTGTTGGCAACCGTGGTCGGTGATAAGGTCAGTCTGGTTGCCGGTGTCACCAAAGATCGCACTGGTGATTTAAAGGCCGGAGACCTGGTCAACTCAGTGGCCCTTCAGGTCGGTGGCAAGGGCGGTGGTCGTCCCGATATGGCGCAAGCTGGCGGCAATGACCCCGCGGCACTGGATGCGGCGTTGGCCTCAGTGACAGACTGGGTTCGCAATCAGCTTAACAACGTTTAAACTGTTGCCATGGCATTAATCGTACAAAAATACGGCGGTACGTCGGTCGGCTCGGTCGAACGCATTGACGTGGTCGCAGATAAACTGATCAAGGCGCATCAAGACGGCAACCAGGTCGTGGTGGTGGTCTCCGCGATGAGTGGCGAAACCAACCGCTTGGTCGCTTTGGCGCAAGACGTTGCGGACCAACCGAGTCCAAGAGAGTTGGATGTTCTGTTGTCGACCGGCGAACAGGTCACCATTGCGTTGCTGAGCATGGCGCTTGAGCGACGAGGTCAGCCGGCACGATCCTATACCGGTGGTCAGGTACATATCCTCACCGACAGTGCGCACAACAAGGCGCGAATTCGTGACATCGACGGTAGCAAGATGCAGACCGATCTTGACGCCGGCCGCATCGTCGTGGTCGCAGGATTTCAGGGTGTGGATGAAGACGGCAATATTACGACCTTGGGTCGTGGTGGCTCGGATACCACCGCCGTTGCATTGGCTGCGGCACTCAAGGCCGACGAATGTCAGATTTTTACCGATGTCGATGGCGTTTATACGACGGATCCGAGGGTTGAGCCGCGCGCGCGTCGTATGCAGCGGATCACCTTCGAAGAGATGTTGGAGATGGCCAGTTTGGGTTCCAAGGTGTTACAAATTCGCGCCGTCGAGTTTGCGCATAAATACTCGGTACCGCTGCGTGTTCTGTCTTCGTTTGAAGAAGGCCCCGGTACGCTGATTACTGATGAGGATAGTGAGATGGAACAGCCATTGATATCAGGTATTGCCTTCAATCGTGACGAGGCCAAGCTGACCTGTCTCGGGGTTCCGGACCAACCCGGTGTGGCCTATCGGATTCTCGGTGCGATTGCCGATGCAAACATCGAAGTCGATATGATCATCCAGAACGTCAGTGAGGATGCGATTAACGATTTTACCTTCACAGTACATCGTTCGGATTACGCCCGCGCGCTGGAATTGTTGCAGCAAAAGGCCGAGGAATTGGGCGCCAAAGAGGTGTTGGGTGACGATACCATCGTCAAGCTGTCGCTGGTGGGCGTCGGCATGCGTTCGCACGCCGGTATTGCCAGTACGATGTTTCAGGCGCTGGCCAAAGAGGGCATCAATATCCGCCTGATTTCGACCTCCGAAATTAAGATATCGGTGGTAATTGACGAAAAATATCTCGAATTAGGTGTCCGAACTCTGCATGAAGCCTTTGATTTAGCAGAGGATAGTTAGCCTGCCTTATTTGCTGATGCTTTCAGCTTGCCGTCAACACTGCTAGAATTATTAGCCAGACGGGAACATTACGAACTAATGATAGAATTTGGGTGTGGTTCGGGATGGGTCACATTTGAAATAATCAGCTGGTTGGGATCGTAAGAGTCAGGTCGGAGCAGATGATACTTAGGGGCTTTCAACATGTTAATACTAACTAGGCGGGTTGGAGAGACCCTGATGATCGGCGACGATGTCACGGTTACTGTTCTCGGAGTAAAAGGTAACCAGGTTCGAATCGGGATCAATGCCCCACGTGAGACTCAGGTTCACCGCGAGGAAATTTACGAACGGATCAAGCGCGAGCAGGAAGCAGCAGCCGAGTAGGCGGTTTTTCCTAGCCAAGCCTAAGATATCTTGCCGTTCTGAACAATGATACCTTCTTGCGCTTGGTCCAAACTAATCCACTAGAGAGATGGCCGAGAGGCTGACAAAATCGCAGTAGCGATTTTGAATCGAGTCGTGAAACGACGAAGATCCGAAGTAACGCGCGGAGCGCCTGCTATCAGGTTGGCATAGTGCGTGGTATGCAGTAGAACATAGAAATTTGGAGAGATGGCCGAGAGGCTGAAGGCGCTCCCCTGCTAAGGGAGTATGGGGTTTATAGCTCCATCGAGGGTTCGAATCCCTCTCTCTCCGCCATATTTACAGCTTAACTTTGTTATTTAACGATTATAGTGTTAATTATTTTCCAGTATCTACGGCCTTATCTACGGTTATGTAGCGCCCTACGCATTAAGCCGATTTCGTTTTATCCATTATAGAAATCACTACCTAGCTCACCTTACGGCTGCGCTATCGCTGGGCGCGGGGGGCAGCATCGAGTCTCGCGCGCCCAGCGCAGGCGAACTCGATGCGTAGACACGCAGACCATAAAAATATTTTTTAGTACTGGCTCACGGTACTCATAATCCCTTGGTCCACGGTTCAAGTCCGTGTGGGCCCACCAAATTCTATAAATTTCTTGAAGTTATAAAGTCTCGACCGGGGGATTTTATGGCTGTAATCGAGGGATTCTGGGTGCACCGGCCATGCCGCTATTTGCGGTGCAAATTTTCTTTCCGTTGGGCAATCGGACTGTAGCACCCCACCTCCACTAAGGTTCTGACCAGTAATGCCCTTGACGGCTACATATTCTACCAATACTATCGAGACCCACATTAAAATTAGGGTTGAATTTATGAAAATAAGAACCATTTTGGCTGTAGGCATCGTTGCGGCATTAACAAACACATCAGCGGTACTAGCTGGAGGATCTGGAGGATCTGTAGGATCTGGCCCTAATCCATTTGTTGATTGTGGAATTGGCGCGGCACTTTTCCCCGACACTCATTGGGCTGCGGTCATCTCAAATGTGATATGGGATGTTGGTACCACAGCGATGACCTCTGCAACAATGAGCCCTGAAACATGCAAAGGTAGCAAGGTTGCTGCAGCAAAATTCATAACCGAAACATATGCCAATGTTGTTGAAGAGACTGCTGTTGGGCAAGGTGAACACATTACAGCAATGTTAGATATCTTCGGTTGTTCTGCTGATAGCCACACATCCATCGTGAGCTCAATTCGTGGAGATGTTGCTTTATTTGTAGGCAGTTCGGCATACAGTCAGGTTGGCCAAGTGGAAAAAGCTGCTGCCTATTATGAAATAGTTAATTCAGAAATTGCCAGTAACTTCTCCGCGAGCTGCTCGGTATAACAACTATTTTTTCTAATCCGCAATAAATCTGTCGCTGTTAGGGGCTGCCTTAGCAGCGACAGATTTTGTTGTGATATCCAAGCATTTATCCGGCGGATAATAATGCCGTCTCCCCCCTTGTTTTTAGTTTTACTAATCAGTGTTTTATTTCTCCATTCGGCCGAAGGAAACACAGATGATCAGCTTTCTAGTTCTGTGGATTTTCTTATTGATAGAGCGATAGATTCGAGCGTAAGTCATGAAGTAGTTTGGAGAAAACTAATTCATTATGAGGAAAATTCTAGTTCGCCATCAGGGCTTAGGAGTGCAATAAATAGCAAAAAGTTTTTCCTATCAGACGATGGTGATATCAATCCAGAAGCTGAGCTAATCGCTACCCTGCGAGCGTTCTCAGATCCGGTGGGGGTTGACTCAAATGCGCACCCTCAATGCTTATTTCGTGGGCGATTTGTTTGGCTAAGATCGTTGTTATCATTTGATATCTCAGGTTACCCTGAAGTTAAGTGTTCTCTCTATGAGGATTGGATATCGGGTCATACTGTGGACTCCGTCAGCATGGTTTTTGCGACGGGTTATCTCGGAAATCCAGCATCCTATTATGGCCATACGCTGCTCAAATTTAATTCAGAGGCAAGTTCTCCGCATTCGGAGCTATTAAACGTTAGCGTTAATTACGGAGCGATAGTGCCTAAGAATGAAGGGCCTATCCGATATATTTTAAAAGGTATATTTGGAGGTTATGATGCCGGATTTAGCCATATAGATTATTACTTTCATAATCATAACTATGGAGAAACAGAGCTAAGAGACCTGTGGGAATATGAGTTAGATTTTACCGCGGAAGAGGTTTCCTTGATTACCGCACATTCTTGGGAGTTATTGGGGCAAGAATATACGTACTTCTTTTTTAGAAAAAACTGTGTTTTTCGCATGGCTGAAATTCTTGAGCTAATTGATGGTGTTGAAATCATTCCCCGAGATCGAATTTGGACAATTCCCCAAGTAGTTATAGAAAATTTAGGTTCGTTGGAGCGAAACGGTAGGCCAGTTGTATCTCGGATAATACATCATCCATCACGCCAGACACGGTTGTATACTAAGCACGCACAAATTGATGAGCATTCGAGAACTGTTTTAGAGAAAATAATTGACGATAATTCAGTTTTAGAACGTCAAATATTCACTGGTTTAGACGTAAGTCGAAAACAGGATGTCCTAGATGTTGCCTTGGATTATTATCAATATAGAAAGAGCTTGGAAAAAGAACCGAACGATATTATTAACGAGGCTCATCGGTTGATTCTGGCTAAACGATTTTCTCTGCCGGCTAGGGCGAGAGTATGGGGTGCTGAAAATGAAAATCATCCTCACAAGGATAGAGATCCTAGCCTAACTCGCTTAGGGGTATTTCATAATAGCGAACTGGGTTACGGTGTTGGGTTGTTAGTTAGGCCAGCTTATTATGACGCGCTTGATTCTGGAGCCTCCCATGTAAGAAACTCCCAGTTGGGTATGGGGGAAACTGAATTAGTTATTTTTGATGGTCATGTCGACCTTCGAAAAATCGAGTTTATCAGTGTCGAAAGCGTTAATGGTGCAGTTACGGGATTAGCAAGAGATAATGGAAACGCCTGGAAGTTTAAGGTAGGTGTTGAGGCCGAAAACTTATCGTGTCAGCAATGTTTGATAGGAAAAATACAAGCTGATTATGGTTACTCCAGGCGGCTCGGGGATACCGTATTATTTGTAGGGTATCTGGGTGGTGCGATGCAAACATCCCGAAATGGGAGTGGCTCTTTGAATGTTAAAACATCCTTAGCAGTCATTTTTTCTCCAGAGCAGAACTTTAGGATTATGGCGAGCTTTGAAAATCGCCAGCATCTTCATGGTTTGCGCAAACAGGAAGATCTCGTAACCACACGAGTAAGGTATAGCTGGGATAAAAACTGGGATGCACAATTGGCATACCGGAAACACGTTGCTACCGAATCGTCGATATCAATAGGTTATTACTGGTAAGGCGTATCCCGTCAGCTAAGTTGTACATAATGATGTAATTGAATAAGAGATAAATTTAGCGCATCGTTAGCCGAAGAGGAAGCGATGAGTTATGGCAGGGGGATTTTCATGGCGTCATCTTGTGATTATAGAGCGGCCGAGACTCATCCATTCCTCTCCGCCAATACCCGTGTGAATACGATATGAAACCACGTAGCTCATTTTACATAATCTTTGTTACCCGGCGGAGTGAACAGTTGCGAAGCAATTGCGGATAATCCGAGATTATGTAACTTGAGCGGGTTATGAGGTGCCTCGGATGAAGGGGGGGGTACTTCTGGCTTCGATTCCAAGAGTATTGTCTTCGTACGTTAAATCGTAATTCTGGCGTGATGCGCCAAGCTAAAATTTCGCTCGCTTGCCTCCATGGGGAGGGTCTGCTGTATTCGGGTAGGACTCTTGATTATTCTGACGGTATTTTCCGGGTCCTCCCAGAGTACCCCCATCACCTCAGCCACAACCGATACTCATTGTCTCCAATGTTATATATCAGTAAATAGGCTGTTCGATACAGTAGTCAGGCGAACGTGCCAGACATTTTCCTCCCGGCGAGATCATGGCTACGATCCAATAACTCTAGCCCCAATCCCTGATTAATTGCGCTCTGTCTGCCGGGTAGATAGTAGATGTCATGGGCTTTAGTCATGGCGCTAATTCTGTCACATTGTGTTGATGGTGGTGGGGCCCCATTTTGACTTCGCCACATCCCTGATAATTCCCTGTTAAATATACATCTACTGACTGAAGTTGGTGAAAATCGCCAATAATTACGGGGTTTCGGAGCTAGGGGAGGGCACGTATTATCGATAAAAGTACGGATATTCCCTGTATATTTCCCTGTTACAGGGAAATTGTAGAGCTGGGTGCGGTCGGGACTGCAACCACCCCTTTGAGTCTGTGCGAACTTGCCTCTAGGGATTCCCTGGATCAGGGATGGGGTTTGGCTTGGGACTCGGTCCACCGCCATCCAGTCTTGTCTCTATAGGGGTCCTCTACAGAGCTTCTAAAATATCCCCGCAAGTTAGACAGTTAGATCTAGATTCGTCACTGGGAGTAGGGTCGAAGGCGCACTGATTGGCGACCGCGATACTGATCTGTAAAGAAAACTGAGAAGCGCTTATCCGACGCGCACAAAAAAAGCGGGGTT
>DTRM01000091.1 GCA_012965975.1 Chromatiaceae bacterium
TCTGTCTTGTTCTGGGATTGTCGATGTTAGTGACGGTAAGCCACGAGGCTTGGTTGCTCTAGGCGACTGGGAGAACTTGTACGATGGTCTAACCTCCTTGCCGGGGCCAGCTTCCGAGAGTTGGTTTCGATTTGACCACTTTTACTCTGACAGGGTTTTTGAAGAGTTTTTGACTATTGTCTTTTCGAGTGAGGTTAACGAAATATTAGATGTTGGTGGAAACACTGGACGTTGGGCCAAAAAATGTTTTGCGCATGATCCAAACGTAAAAGTCACGATTATGGATTTGTCACAACAGTTGGAAGTTGCAGCTAAAGACATTAAGGCCGCGGGTTACAGCGAGCGATTTAATAGTTACGCGTTTGATGTGCTTAGAGATGATGGAGCCTATTATAAAGGTGCCGATGTAATATGGATGAGCCAATTTCTGGATTGCTTTTCTGAGCAGGAGATTCTGAAAATACTTTCTCATGCTGTGGAGGTAATGAACCAAGATACCGTCCTTTATATTATTGAACTGTTCTGGGATCGGCAGAAATATGATGCGGCTAGATTTAGTTTAAATGCGACGTCTCTGTATTTTACCTGTGTTGCAAATGGCAAGAGCCGTATGTATCACTCAGAGACATTAAGAGCGCTGATTGACCAATCCGGATTGGTTGTAGAGCAAGATACCGATGATGTTGGTGAAGGGCATACGGTGCTACGTTGTCGTCGCGCTTGATGGTTGTGCCTTGGATTCTCTGTGGTCGTGTTATGACAGTATTTCTGTCTATTCCGATGCTCATCTGGAGTCACCAGATAGGTAGCGCGGAGAAGTTGCCGTTGTGGGAGTTTGGTGCTGGAGTGTTTCCTAGTACTTATCCCATTTATAGAGGTTCAAAAGATCAGGAATCCCATTTCTTACTATTTCCGTATATTGTCTATCGTGGTGAGATTTTAAAAGCCGACCGTGATGGGGTGCGCGCCTTGTTGTATAAATCAAGCCGTGCTGAAATTGATGTGAGTCTCGGCGGTGCTATTCCTGTCGATAGTGACAAGAGTGCGGTTCGCAGTGGTATGCCAGATCTGGATCCAGTATTCGAAACTGGACCATCACTGAATATATTGCTGCTCGAGCCTTCAGCACGATCTACGCTGAAACTAAAACTCCCTGCACGTTATGCGATCGCAACGGATTTTCGTAGTTTTGAGTCTGCAGGTTGGATATTCAATCCACATCTAACCTTCGATAGCCATGGTCTATTTGGCGGATGGAGCGCGAGTATGAGTTTTGGACCGGTAATGGCAAGTAAAAAATACCATGCATATTACTATGATGTGGCAGCTAACTTTTCCACCCCGTCTCGTATGCAGTATTCGGTCTCTGGAGGTTATAGCGGTTCATCTATGCTCGCGAGTTTAAGTCGCCGATTCGACGAAATTTGGGTCGGTGGTTTTGTGCGTTACGATCAGTTGTCAGGCGCGGTATTTGAAGATAGCCCATTAGTGGAGCAAGACCACTCGCTCATGGCCGGTTTTGCAATTGCGCGGAGATTTAAGGCGTCGGGTGTTCAAGTAGACGTTCAGTGAGCGGTGGGATAAGTGGGGACGATGTAATAGCATTAAAGCAGACTGGAGATAAAGTGTAATGGGGTTATTGGCTCATTGCATCTGTTAGATTGTTCGTGCGGGATGATCGGTCCTTCGCAAGCCTGAGATTTACCTCGCCAAGCTTTACAAAATGTGTCAATAGTTGCGGCAATATAAGGCATGTCTACATGCCTGAAATATCACTAACCTCCATATACCCATTGAAATTATTGGTGCCCCGAAGAGGATTCGAACCTCTGACCTTCCGCTTAGGAGGCGGACGCTCTATCCAGCTGAGCTACCGGGGCAGAATCGCGCGCGAACGAGTGTCCACGATGCTAGCAGATTGGGGGTATTCAGAGTAGGGAGGGTCTGATGATGGCGAGTTGGTGTTAGCCGGTTTGTGCATTCCATGCGGGGAAGTCTGCGGCGAAGCGGCCGATCCATTCGTGCGCGGCCTCTTCGCTGGTCAAGTCACGACCTTCGCGGCGTTTTACCGTGTGTTTGTAATGCTCGATGTGACAGATCTGTTCGACCAAGCGGGCACGAAATACTTCGTCTTTGGCGAGCAGTTCGATGCCGACGTCGTAGTGGTGCCCAGATCTTCGGCACCAAGCAACGCGACCGCGGGCAATGAACGGTGGATCAACCAGCGGAATACAAATCTGTACCAGCGCCTGTGGCTCGAGTTTGGTATGGCTGGAGAACGACAAGCCGCCGAGGCTGATGTCATTTAAATGGGGATGATCCTCAACCGACTCGTCATCAACGGATAGTTGAATCGGGATGTCAGAAGGATGTCGGATGTACTCTCGCATTGTGTTTCTCCACTCGCCCGACGTATCGGATCTCCGGGCGGGTTCAGTGCCTGATTATCGTTGTTACAGCCTAAGGAATGCATAAGCCATGCCAGAAGTGAATGGCTCTCGAGTTGGGTCCGGTTTCGGCGGAAGTCGCGGTGCACAAAGAGTGATTGACTGATAGCCAACTTACTGAATCCCCATGGGAATTTAATGATGCGGCTAGTGGCTGTCTGCTCTCGGTCAGGGCTGGTCAGACTCGAAGTGGGCGGGGTGGGGGACGGCCAGACTAGCGGGACGTGGCAATAATCTGACGTTCTAGATTGCAGTGTTCGATGATGAACTCGCGGGACAGCGTGGTGATGAACGCCCGCAACAATATCGGCATAGAGTCGGCGAGCGGAAACCAGCTACGGGATCGTTTTTGGTGGGTGATGCTGTCGGCCCGCAGGCGAAAGCAGCAGCTTGGTGTGTCCCTGCCAAAGTCCTGCCCTGTGCGTATGTGCCACTGATCGTTAATGGTTTAGGCCGTAAAACGTTCACGGCAGCGCGATGCTGGACATTAACGCAAGCGGGTATTTTCGCCCGGAGTGGCTAGTCAGATTTTTTTACACTTCCTCGATTGTAGGGCTTGGGTCTCTGGGGAAATCGTATTTAAATAATTGTAATATATAGAAAAAATATTTTAGGCACATATATTGCTTATTATCTGAGTGTATTGATCTGGGCTGATTGAAGCGTCGATGGCGCAAGCGAAAGCGAGAAAGTGATTATGTTGAACGAAACCCGTTATTTACCCAAGGTATCGAGCCTTGCCGTAGCTGGAGCCTTGGTTGGTCTGATGGTCAGTGCGACTGCCTCCGCCGCAGTGTTGACTTATTCGCTAAGTAACCACCTGGATTCAGGCACGCTAAATGAAACTGTTAATACCGCACCTCCGTTGTGGGGTTTGCGTCTCGATGGCCTGACGACAGACAATGAGCACGAAATCTATCTGTTCGACTTTGACGATGCCGGCAGTGCGATGTTCCTCGATTATGATGATGTAGCGGACACCGTTCACATATACGGAACCTCGCTAGGTGGTTGGGATGCGGATTCTGGTCTGTGTGTGGCCTATCCCTGTGTGGATATCGATGGTAATGGATTCCGTGACAGCACCGAGGAACTGTGGACGATTGATTTTCTGTACAACAACGTGACCTTTATTGGCGACGACGGTGCCGATGTGATCGATACCATTCCCAATAAAGAAGTGGTTGCCAACCACGCAAATTTTGGCACGTTGACCGGTACGACAAGTGGCACCTATGACCTGCGTGACCATTCCAATGGGACGGGTCAATCCTTCGTACTCAGGGACAGTGTGACGTATCCAGGTAGCATTGGTGTTCGCGGTTGGTTGGATTATCTGTTCGACGGTGACGTTGATTGTGCTGACCAGTTTAACGAGCCAGGCTGGTGTGGTTCCGACCAGACTCAGGACGGCGGCGCAACCCATCCCTACACCAGTGACTGGTTGTTCATCGCAACCCCCGTTCCAGTTCCAGCAGCGGTTTGGTTATTTGGTAGCGGCCTGATCGGTTTGGCAGGCGTTGCTCGCAAGGGTCGTAAAGCCTGATTTAGTCAGCGACCAAGATCAAAAAAGGCTGCCTTAACGGCGGCCTTTTTTTTTGAAAAATGGTCATAGCTATAAGACATGCGCTAGAAACGCCTATGTTGGGGTTTGGGTTGAAAAAGATAGCGCTTTTATGATTTCAAGATATAAAGTAGGGGAGAAAGATGTCTGCAATAAGGTTTGAGCAGCGGTTGGCTGGTAAAGTTTAGAGAAGCATTGGGCATCGAAATCATAAAACACACAACAAGCACTTTAGGAAAAAATTCAAAAAAGGTTTTTTCAACAAGGAGTAATCATATCTTACTAAGCAAGTCCCAATATATCCGTGGCCTTCAGTGCCATAAGTCGTTGTGGTTATATAAACACAAACGGGAACTTAGATCTGCGCCGGATAGTAGCGCAGAAACGCTTTTCAATATCGGTTACACGGTTGGCAGTTATGCCACAGACTTGTTCCCTGGCGGCGTGGAGATAGAATTCACCCCGAATGATTTTGATGGCATGAGCAGAAAAACAGCCGATCTGATCGAGCAAGGTGTTGAAACTATCTATGAAGCCACTTTCAATGAGAATGGCATTTTTGCCATGGTGGATGTATTACATAAGTCGAACGGCAAGTGGAATATTTATGAGGTCAAGGCATCGACGACTGTAAAGGAGTATCACCGCGATGATGCGGCCATTCAGTATTATGCGTTGAGTCAAGTACTCGACATCGGCAAGATATTTTTAGTACACATCAATAACCAGTATACACGGCAGGGTGAATTAGATGTCTGTGCGTTATTTAATATGGCCGATATTACCGATGAGGTGCTAGAGAAGCAGGTCGAAATCAAAGGAACCCTGAATTCTTTCGATGCGATGTTGCAATCTGATATGCCGGCCATTGATATTGGCCCACATTGCTCAGATCCCTATGGATGCGATTTCCATGCGCATTGCTGGCAGGACATCCCGGATTATTCTGTGTTCAACCTATATCGAATGAGTGGGACCAAGAAATTTGAGTTGTACTATGGTGGCATCATCAATTTTGAAGATATTCCATCAGACATCGATTTGACTGAGACTCAACATTTTCAGGTTGAGGCATCTATTAACCCTGAGATCAGAATCGATAAGACGATCATCGGCGAGTTTTTGGATACACTGGAATACCCCATCAGTTTCCTCGACTTCGAAACGTTTCAGAATGCAGTTCCCCGTTTTAGCGATCAGCGACCGTATATGCAGATGACTTTCCAGTATTCTCTACAGGTAATGACTGACTCTGGTGAACTCTCTCATGAGGAATATCTCGGCGATGAAAACATCGATCCTCGCCGTGAACTCAGCGAACGCATGCTGAGGCACTTGCCTCCGAGAGGCTCAATCATGGCATATAACCAATCATTTGAGAAAGGTCGTATTAAGGAACTAGCAGCGTTATTCCCGGATCTTAGAGATGAATTGTTGAGCTTACTCGATCGTTTTGTCGATTTGATTGCGCCGTTCCGACGTCTTGGCTATTACCACCCAGATTTCAAAGGCAGTTTCTCCATTAAGTCGGTCTTGCCGGCATTGTTTCCTGATGATCCCGAATTGGATTACTCGAGACTTGAGATTCATGATGGTGGGATGGCGATGGATACCTTTGCTAATCTGCATTTACTTAAGGATTCAAACCAGCGGGAAAAAATAAGAAAGGACCTGCTTGCCTATTGTCAGCTAGATACGCTCGCAATGGTCAGAATATGGGAAAAATTGAAAACTGCGGTGTAAGTCTTCGTGCTCAATCAAAGTCTATTTTTTAACTAGGACCCTAGCGACATTAAGTTGAAAACTAGGGGCTTGCCACCTACTAATCAGCCTGAATACACTGCGTCGATTATCGTGCCCAGATTGCCAAAATATCAGCCAATAGTTGATGAATGTTGTATTTCATTGTCTCAGTGTGTCCAGCTATTAAGAATATTTACTTTTAGTTGATAGCGACCGATTACGCGGGCAATCTATAGTCTCAGAATATGACGATATCGGATCGCCTTGGACTTTGAATTGGTGGAGCCGAGGAGGATCGAACTCCCGACCTCTGCATTGCGAACGCAGCGCTCTCCCAGCTGAGCTACGGCCCCACTATGGTGGCTAGTATAACGGGACTTCGCGTTGGCTGAAACCGGGATTAGTTCGTGTCACTCGTAATCGGGCCTAGATAGCCCCATCGACCGTGCCGTTTTACAAAGCGGCTGTTCTCGTGGATTCGGTGCGCGCGGCCATCGATCTTGTATCGTGCAACGAACTCCACTTCGGCAAACTCGCAACTTGGCTTACCGTTGCTTGACGACTTGATCTTTAGTCCGAGCCATCGTGTGCGCGGGTCGAACTCGATTTGTTCCGGGCAGGTCGACGGGTCCCAGGTTGCCTGTAGATAGGTTTCGTCCTCAAGTACAAAAGCGGTGTAGCGAGAACGCATCAATTGTTCAGCTGTGTCGGGGCCAGTATTTGAGCGGATGAACCGGCCGCAGCAGTCGCTGAACAATGCCCCCGACTGGCAGGGACAGTCATCGCTGTCATCAGGCCGCACGCTTGCTCCATTGTCTTCGGTTACCAAGGTACAATCACCCCCCATGCTGAAATTCTCCAATCTTGCGCTGCGTCGTGGCCCCAGGCTGCTGTTCGAACGCGTCAATCACATTGTCCATGCGGGTCAGCGATGGGGTGTCACCGGAGGTAATGGTACCGGTAAATCGTCGTTATTTGCGCTGATTTTGCAACATATTGACGCCGATGAAGGCGAGTTTAGTTTGTCCGATGCGGTGGTGATTGCGCATGTCGCACAGGAGTCGCCGACAACGAATCAAGGCGCCATCGAGTACGTGATGGATGGTGATACCGAGTTGCGCGAGATTGAGCAACAGCTGGCGGATGCCAATCAATTGGGTGACGGTAATCTTGAAGCCGAGTTGCACGGTCGTTTGCAGCACATTGGTGGATATGAGGCACGGGCGCGCGCAGCAAAGTTGATGCATGGGCTTGGCTTCAAGGTCTCCGAGGATGAGCGCGCGGTTAGCGAGTTTTCCGGTGGTTGGCGTATGCGCTTGAATCTTGCACGCGCACTGATGTGTCGATCGGATTTGTTGTTGTTGGATGAGCCGACCAATCATCTCGATCTCGACGCGGTGATTTGGCTCGAAGCCTGGCTCCGAGGCTATGCCGGTACCTTGTTACTGATATCGCATGATCGAGAGTTTCTCGATTCGGTGGTGGATCACATCGCCCATGTCGAGCAACAGACGATCACGTTTTATACCGGTAACTATTCGGTGTTTGAACAGCTCCGTGCCGAACGCCTTGCGCATCAGCAGTCCAGCTACCAGCGGCAGCAGCGTGAGATTGCGCACATTCATAGTTACGTCGAGCGGTTTCGTGCCAAGGCAACCAAGGCGCGTCAGGCGCAGAGTCGTCTCAAGGCCTTGGCGCGGATGGAAATGATTGCGCCTGCCCATATCAATTCACCGTTTCATTTTGAATTTAGATCGCCCCGTGTATTGCCGGCATCGTTGTTGCGTCTGGATCGGGTGTCGACCGGTTATGGCGAGCAGGAGATCCTGACGCAGATTCGATGCAGCCTGTTGCCGGGTGACCGCGTGGGCTTGCTGGGGCCAAACGGGGCAGGCAAGTCGACCTTGATCAAGCTTTTGGCCGCACAGTTAGCTGTCATGTCCGGTCAGCGTGATGACGCGAAGGACTTGGCGATTGGTTATTTCGAACAGCATCAACTGGAGCAGCTCGATCTGGAGGCGACGCCGTTGTTGCACATGCAGCGTCTCGACGGGCGGGCGACGGAAAAGGAATTGCGTAATTTCCTAGGTGGGTTTGGCTTTCAAGGGGACCGGGTGACCGAGCTTGTTGCGCCGTTGTCCGGAGGCGAAAAGGCCCGCTTGGTATTGGCCATGGTGGTGTGGCAGCAGCCTAATCTTTTGTTGCTGGATGAGCCGACCAACCACCTTGATCTGGAAATGCGGCATGCGCTGACCGTGGCACTGCAAGGTTACGCGGGTGCCGTGGTGCTGGTGTCTCATGATCGACATTTGTTGCGAACCGTTTGTGATGAGCTTTGGTTGGTCGATGACGGTGCGGTGGGCGTGTTTGATCAGGATCTTGATGCCTATGCACAATGGCTGGTGCAGCGGCGACGTGACGATGTGGATGAGGTTATGGATGCCACTGAATCAGATAACAGCGCGGTGGCGCGCAAGGAGCGCAAACGCGTCGAGGCAGAACAGCGTAAGGCAGTAGAGCCGTTGAGGCGGCGAGAGAAGAGCCTCGAAGCCAAAGTGAATGAGCTGACGGCTCTGTTGCAGGAATTGGAAATGCAACTTGCCGATGCGGCGATCTACGACGCCGACAGAAAGCAGGATTTGCAGGAACTGTTGCGCGGGCAAGCGGATACGAAACAGCTATTGGGCCAGGCTGAAGACGATTGGATGGAGGTCTCTTCGCAGTTGGAAGGGATCTAGTCCGAAACAAGTCCCGTTTCCCAAGGGGAGAGGGGACTTGTTTCGGGTGGTCAGAGCCTACCTTGCCCGATCAGTTTACTGATGCGCCGTGCCTCGCGTCGTAGAAAATCATTGCCCAACCCGGAGCTCTTTGCCTTGCGTAGCCAGACCAGACTTTTGATCGTGTTGCCTTGAGTGATATAGGTACGAGCGAGCGCCAGAGATAGTCCCGCGGGTGGGTTCGATTGCAGTCGATCGATAATGCCGAGATAGATGGCCTGAGCCCGGTCGTTGTCGCCTTGGTTCTCGAGCGCTTGCCCATAGCAATCCATGGCACCTACATGATTGGCGAGTTGGGGGTGGCGTACCTGAAAACTTTCAATCACTGCAATTGCGTAGTTGGCCTTGTTCTGTTGCATATAAACATTACACGCCATTTGATACAGGCCGGCTTGATTGATGTTGCTGAGTACATCAAGCTCTGACTCTTCAATTCGAATAAGCGTGTCTATCTCTTTGGCCGCCTGATTGCGTCGTCCTTTCAGATACAGATCACGTGCGAGGTGGAATCGGCCTTCCTGAAAGTTTGGGTCGCGATCGACACCCCAAGCATAACCGCGGATTGGGTTAGTCCTACCCGTTGATAAATGCTGCTGACCATGAGCAGTTGCAAGGGTCGGTAGTCAGGATTCTAGGAGGTATTGCTGCGACCACTTTGGGTCACATGGAGCGGTCGAAAGAACGCGTTGACATAGTCGTACTCAGGCAGTATCAGATTGAACTCATAGTCCAGTGATGGAAAATATAGCGCGATGAGCAACAGGGCGGATTTAGTTGCCCGCCCTCGACCCGAACTGAGATATCGATCACCTCAAGACTATTCATCAACTGTTTGATATTGCTCAAGTTATACTGGCTACTTAGGTTGTGTTTCGAACGGGCTACGTTACCATTAATCGGCAAGTTTCGCCTCATGCTATCCGTTTATTCGGCGCTATGGGCTCGATGGTAAAGTCTTTGCTCGCTTAGGTACACTACCCGCATGCTATCCACGCGAGAACATCTTTTTCCCACGGATTTTCCGCCGTTGACGCGTGCGCCGTTACAGACCTTGCAGGTTAATCTCGGTTATCGCTGCAATCAGCAGTGTCTGCATTGTCATGTTAACGCGGGTCCGAAGCGAACGGAAACCATGAGCGATGATACGGCGCGACAGGTTATCGATTTTCTTCGCCGTAGCGGCGTTGGTGTCCTCGATATCACCGGTGGTGCGCCGGAGATGAATGCATGTTTTCGCGGTCTGGTTATACAGGCACGTGAGTTGGGTGTTCATGTGATTGATCGTTGTAACCTGACCATTCTGCAAGAACCCGGTTATGAAGACCTCGCGGAGTTTCTGGCAGACAACGATGTTGAAATCGTGGCATCGCTACCTTGTTATCTCGAGGAGAATGTCGACAAGCAGCGTGGCAAGGGCGTGTTTCAGTCCAGCATCATCGGATTGCAGCGACTCTATGCACTGGGTTATGGCAACGAGAATTCGGCACGGGTATTGAACTTGGTGTTTAATCCGCAAGGGCCGGTGTTACCACCGCCACAGGCGGCATTGGAAACCGACTATCGACGCATGCTGGGTGAGCGCTACGGGATTCAATTCAACCATCTGTTTACCATCACCAATATGCCAATTCTTCGGTTTGGCAGTACGCTGCTATCCAACGGCGAGTTTGAACCCTATCTCGAATTACTCAAGCAGTCCCATCTGGATGAAAATCTGGCGCGGGTGATGTGTCGCAGTTTAATCAGCATCGACTACCTTGGCTATGTGTTTGACTGTGATTTTAACCAGATGCTGGACATGCCGGTGGTCGACCCGGATCGACATCGCCTGCACATCTCGTCGTTGTCGACCGACCAACTGTCTGAGACACCAATTCAGGTTGGCGAGCATTGTTATGGTTGCACTGCGGGCCAAGGCAGTAGCTGTGGTGGAGCTTTTGACGGATAACGGCACACCGCGTTTATCCGTCATCATTCCGGTGCTTGACGATATTCCCTCGCTGATGGAGTTGTTGCAGCAAGTTGCACCCTTGCGCCGAGAGGGGCATGAAGTCATCGTCGTCGACGGTGGCAGTCGTAACCCTGCTGCGGGCGATATCCGCGGCCGTTGCGAGGTTTATGCCGTTACCCACGCGGGTCGAGCCAATCAAATGAATGTCGGCGCAGCCCGTGCCAGTGGCGATGTGTTGTGGTTTTTGCATGCCGACAGTGTGATTTCAGACGACACCGCTGAGTTGCTTGAACGCGCGGTGGACAGCGGCTCTCGGTGGGGTTGGTGTCGCATTCAACTCTCGGGTAGTGCGCGAATTTATCGTGTCATTGAGTTTGCGATGGACCTGCGGTCACGCGTGTCTCGAGTCAGCACGGGCGATCAGGGTCTCTATGTCGAGAGTTCATTGTTTGATCAGGTTGGCGGTTTCCCTGAGGTTCCGTTGATGGAGGATGTTGCCATCTGCAAGCGCCTGCGAAAACGCGCAAGCCCTGTATTAGTGCCATCGTTTCTGATCACATCAAGTCGACGCTGGGAAACGCAGGGTGTGTTGCGAACCATCGGATTGATGTGGGGCTTGCGGCTTTTGTACTGGTTCGGCGTGTCTTCGGAGGTGCTCGCACGTTGCTATTACGCCGGTTATCGCTCGACTGATTCTCATTCCAAACATTGATATGGAAATACAGTATCGCTGGCCCGATGCAAAAATTCTGATCTTTGCGAAGACGCCGGTTGTGGGCGAGGTAAAGACCCGGTTGATTCCATCGTTGGGTGACGACGGTGCCTGTTCGTTGTACCTGACCTTGCTCACGGATACCGTCGCACGCTTTGCTCGTGCCGGCTTAAGTCCTGTGGAACTGGTTGTATGGCCGGATATCCGGCATCGCGATATTCAGCATTTGGCCTCGCAGCATTCTGTGTCACTGAGTCTGCAGCGGGGACAAGATTTGGGTGAACGTATGTTGCACGCCGCAACTGATGCGTTAATGGACAGGCAGTCGGTGGTTCTTATCGGTACCGATTGCCCGGGATTGGAGGTTGAACTGGTTGACCAATGTCTGAGCAGTTTGGCCCAAGGAGAGCAGGCAGCTTTGATCCCCGCCGATGATGGTGGTTATGTTCTGATCGGCCTTACCCAGACGCATTCCAGCCTGTTCGATGATATTGAATGGGGCAGTGATCAGGTGGCAGGGGTTACCCGCGAACGTTTGCGGGATCTCGGTTGGTCGTTTAAAGAGTGGTCATCGCTGTGGGACGTGGATCGCGCCGAGGACCTAGATCGCTATTATGCAATTACGCGACCGTGAGGCGTTTGCGGTATTCACGTTCGAGTTTGGCAACAATCCTTTGCAGATTATCGCGTGTGCGATTGTCCGACATGAGAATCTTGCCGCCAATGCGTAACGCATTATTATGGTGTACGCGCCACGAGCTGCAAATATCCATTGAAAAAAATACATGTTCGCCTTCAGGCATATGTACGGAGCAGGTCGGAATCAGTTCGCCGCGAGGGATGTCCGCGTAATAGTCCAATATCGCACTACAGCCTGTGCGCGAGATATCGACCAGAAAGCCGGTCAGTGTGCGATGCGCGCCTTGGCGCTTGGCATGAAACTGCACGGCACCCGCTGCACTCAATGGCACACGAAAGGTTGAGCGACGTTCCAGGTAATTCACTTCCTTGGGGAAATCCACCCGATAGGTTGCAATTCGTCCTGCGGTATCGATTTTCTTCACCTTGGTACGGAATGAGACCTCGACACCATTGGTGCGCGCGAACACGACAATAAAAGCCGCTTTCGGGATTCGTTTGTGGCCGTCAGCCGGACTTAATTCATCGAGCAAAAGGTAGTGATGGCCTGAATCGACCTCAAGCACCGCGCTGTTGAATAATTTTTCGCACCCCGGCAGACGCACATTGATGGTGACCCGACCGCTACAGAGACGTCCCAGCACATGTTCGATGCGCTTTGGATTGGTCAGCAGCGTTGTTTGCTGCGCGTCTTCGCTTTGGTAGTCGTCGTTGTCAAGATTGAATAGCCGTTTTAGTGCGAAAGCCATGATGAATTCTCTGTACTATGCGATTGCCAATTGTTGAGCGACGGTTCGGCTCTGTTTTTCTCCGGCTTGATCGTATAGAGAAACCTGATCGCCTTGGCCAAGCAGGATATTGAGGCAACGCTGATTGTGCTGACGGCCAAGCTCAGTGATTCCACCATTGACCAGATTTTGTTGGTGACATTCAGTTGCAAGCGTTTGCAGTTTCTGTAGCAGTTTTTTCAGTTGCGGGTCGTCTGTCTGTGGCGCATGGGTCGGTGATTGAGCAGGTATATCTCCTTGGCTTGCCAACTGTTGGCGTTGGTGATCAATGCCCTCGAATTCCGCGACGCAGATTTGTTTGCTTGCAACCGCTTGTTCAATCGCCTTGGGGTCACGCTGTTGCAGGCAGTGGAACTCGTTGTTCAATGCATCCAGCAGACGCTGTCCGACTTCAAGCTCTTGTTGCAAGAGGGGTATCAGATGGGTTTTCTGCTGGTTCATGATGAGCTCCTGATTCAGGTCTTTGTGTTAAGTTCGGTTTCGAAACCGATCAGCTTGTCCGCGACTCGATCCGGATCGATCTGATAGCTTTTACTCAGCAAGGCCTGTTTCATGGCCTCCACTCGCTGGGTATCCACTACGGGCAGATCGGCGACCACGCTTTCCAGTTTGCTAAGTTGGTTTGCCGTTTCGGTCAGACTGACGGTGTCTCTGGTTGATGAAGGTCCACTACTTGCTTTCTCTGCGGTCGGGTTTCGACTATCCGGTCTCGCCGCTGTTGAGTGCTCAGCACCTCGTAGTTGGCGATCTCCGGTGCCTTTAATTTCAATACTCATGACGCGTTAGTTCTCCTGATCCGGCCGTATTCTGGTACCTATATCGGCGTTTCCTGAGCTAACTTTAGTCAATATGAAAGTTTTTTGACACCTCGTCGGGTTTTTGACGAATTGAAGCAAGTGTCTGTTATTTTTGTAATTATCGGTCATTACAAGGTGACTCTCGCGATGCCCCTAGCGCTGACGATAGCTTCAATGATGCGTTTTGTGCGCTGGTTCTCAATCCGAATACGATCACCCATGGCACCATCGGACAGCGCCTTACCGTTCATCCGCACTTCGATTTCGCCAATTTGGGCGATTATTCCGACCCGTTCGCCACGTTTTACCAGTTTGCGTGTTTGCAGGTGTTGGGGCGCAAGGGCCGCGTCGGGGCGTAAGGCGCGTTTGAGAATCTGACCGATGGCGTTGGACTCATCGGTCAGATAGCCTAGGTTGAGGCTGGATATGTCCCGCTGTTCGCGGCGCAAATGAGACGCTTGGAGTTCAGTGCCACGCGGCAAACCTTGGGAGGTGACCAAAACCGTTTTGTACAGATTGACTTTGGCCTGAACATATAAGGTCCATGGCTTGTTGTCATTGCAGCGGACGCCCACCGTGGTGTTGCCTTGCAGTGGGCGACCGGGTGGCGAAAATGCCTCCAGCTCAGATTCACACTGATGCAGTCGAAGGCGACGATCGAGTCCCGTGATTTGGGTATCGATTCGTTCATACTCGTCGCCAATTCGGTTGCGCACGAAGGCGTTGGCAGTTTGCTGAATGGCCTCGAGGTTGTGAATTGGCGTCGATGCGAATGCGCTCCACGGCCCAAGCAGCCCGCTAAGCAAACCGGTAATTACCAGCAGCCTCGATCCAGAGTTATCGATCAATATTTTCATCATGCCAGAAAATATGCAATTGCCGTGCCGGTTTCCAACGTTTTTGCTGCCTCCGACGCTACCAGCATCATCTAAAGGAATCTCCAGCCAGCGCCGCTAAATTTGATGTCGGCCCAATACAGGGACGTTAGCGAATGATTGTCTGGGTCATCGCAGATGTCACAAGACACTGGGAACCAAGGAGAAAAACATGTCAGGTGTATTGGCAGGGGTTGATCAAAGAACCAAACTAGCGGGCCATAATAGGCTTGAATTATTGATGTTCCGACTCAATGGGGAACAGCGATTTGGTATCAATGTATTCAAGGTTCAGGAGGTGATTCACTGCCCTCCATTGACCGAAATACCCCATCGGCACCATACCGTGCGTGGTATTGCCAACATGCGGGGCAAAACCATTCCGGTTCTCGACCTTTCCATGGCAATAGGTGCCGGTCCGTTGCCGTCCGATGAAAATGTCTTCGTGATTATCACCGAGTACAACCGTACTGTGCAGGGGTTTATGGTCGGTAGTGTGGATCGTATTGTTAATATGGGGTGGAGTGAAATATTACCTCCGCCCAAGGGCCTGGGCTCATCTAATTATATGACCGCGGTGACGCGAGTCGATGATGAACTGGTGCAGATCATCGATGTGGAGAAGGTACTCAAGGAAGTGATGGGCGATCAACAAACGGTAGCGGAAGGGATTATTGAGGCCGACTGCGGAACGTTTGATCAGCATATCTTGGTTATCGATGATTCATCGGTTGCTCGTAATCAGGTCAAGCGTGTCGTCGATCAGTTAGGTGTCAGTTGTACGCTAGCCACCGATGGGCTGGCGGGCTATCAGCAGTTGCAGCAGTGGGTTAGCGAGGGCAGGGATCTCAACAAGTGGTTGGCATTGATTGTTTCTGACGTCGAAATGCCGCGCATGGATGGGTATTCCTTGTGTCGTGCCATTCGCGAGGATCCCAATCTTGGCGAGTTATGTGTCTATCTACATACCTCGTTAAGCGGCGTCTTTAATGAGCAGATGGTCGAAACGGTTGGTGCGGACCGGTTTATCGCCAAGTACCTACCTGACGAGCTTGCCGGGCTCATTCAACAACGCTTGTACGAACACGCCGAAAAGTATGCACTGGACTCCAACGAAGATTTTCGCGCGGCCATTTAGCGGGCAAGCCCCCCTGCAATCCTTGCCGCCCGGCAAAAATAGTTGCCGCTTTTACCCGGCAATCTGCAACTGCATAAACGTATATCCCCCGGTTTACGGCAAATAGCCATCTTGGCACGACTGTTGCTACATCCAATGGCGAGAGCTATTGGAGACGTGGCACATGCCAATCAATTTCGAAACCGCCTTTGGGATACATCAGCATACGCTGGCCCTGCGTGCGCGACGAGCAGAAGTGCTTGCCGCCAACATGGTCAATGCCGATACGCCAAACTACAAGGCGCGCGACTACGATTTTGATGCCGCATTGAAACAGGCCGCGGCGACGGGCGCGGCCAAGATCAAGTCGACCCACTCCCGTCATATTCAAACAACGCCTGCAGGGCTGGCACCGGGCGAATTGTTGTATCGCACACCGCTGCATGCCTCACTCGATGGCAACACCGTCGACTCGCAGAAAGAACAAGTTGAATTTTCCCAAAATGCAGCACAGTACCAGGCGTCAATCCGGTTTTTGACCGGTCGTGTCAAGGGCCTGTTGTCCGCGATAAGGGGTGATTGATGCCTTTAATGAATATTTTTAATGTCGCCGGTACCGGTATGAGCGCACAAACCGTGCGTCTGAATACCATCGCCAGCAACATGGCCAATGCCGATAGCGTTAGCAGCAGCGTCGAGACAACCTACCGTTCTCGGCAGCCGGTTTTCAAGACCATGCTCGAGGGGATGCAGAATAATCAAGCCAGTACCGGTGTTGAAGTCATCGGTATTGTCGAGAGCAGCGAGCCGCTACGTCAGCGCTATATGCCGGATCACCCGATGGCCAATGACGAAGGCTTCGTGTTTTTCTCCAACGTCAATCCGGTGCAGGAAATGGCCAACATGATGGCTGCCTCACGCGCCTATAGAAACAACGTTGAGGTGCTGAATACCTCGCGCCAGTTATTACTCAATACATTGCGTATCGGACAGTAGGAGAACGACAACCATGGCATCCATATCGGCAGCAGACAACTTTGCATCTCTGGGCTTAAGTACTCAGGAATCCGCACAAAAACCCAATGACAAACTGGGACAAGAGGATTTTCTCAAGCTGATGATTACACAGATGACCAATCAGGACCCGATGAAGCCGATGGAGAATGGCGACTTCCTGGGTCAGATCGCACAGTTCGGTACGGTCTCCGGAATTCAGGATCTGCAAGGGTCGTTTAGTACGCTGGCCGACGCGATGCAGTCAACTCAGGTGCTTGAGGCATCGACCATGGTGGGTCGCTCGGTGATGGTTTCAAGTGACTATGGAAACCTGGAGCCGGGTGGCGTGGTGCAGGGCACCATCGTATTGCCACATAGCGCCTCTCAAGTCACGGTTAGCGTGTACGACGGCAACACCGGCGAACTGGTGAAGCAGATGGGGTATGGCACACAAGCGCCTGGTGAGCTTGCCTACGAATGGGACGGCACTGACAACAATGGAAATGTGGCCGCACCGGGTGTGTATGAGCTAAGGGCAGAAGCAAACGATGGTGGTGAAACCTACGCCTTGGAAAGTTGGGTAGGCGCCTATGTCGACAGTGTTACTTTCAACGGGCCGGGCTCAGCGCCCGTCATGAATATGACCGGTATCGGTCGCTTTGATTTTTCTGCAATCAGAGAAGTCAGGTAATAATCCGGTCAACCACCGGTAAGGAGAGATAAAATGTCATTTCGAATCGCATTAAGTGGTCTGGACGCAGCTAGCACAGACCTTTCAGTTACGGGCAACAACATTGCCAACGCAAGTACCACGGGCTTCAAAAAGTCATCGGCAGAGTTTGCGGATGTCTACGCGACCAGTTTTGCCGGTGTCAGTTCGACCACTGCCGGCAGCGGCGTACGTGTGGTTGCAATCAACCAGCAGTTCACCCAGGGCAACATCAATTTTACCGATAACAATCTGGATCTTGCGCTGAATGGCGAAGGCTTCTTTGTCCTTAATGACAATGGTGATCAGTCATACACCCGATCCGGCTCATTCAAGGTCGATCGTGATGGCAACGTTGTTGATCATGCGGGCAATCGTCTACAGGTCTTTTCACCCGTTAATAATGGCACGTCGTTCAATACCGGTGTGTTGCAGGATCTGACACTGTCCACCGCCGATGGCGCACCACATGTCACAACGTCCATCACTGCGGGTCTTAATCTTGATTCAAGTCAAGCTCAACCGGCTCTGGCGTTTGATTCAAGTGTTGCCGAGACTTACAACTATTCGACATCGCTAACGGTATATGACTCGTTGGGCGCACCGCACACTTCCACCATGTTTTTTGCCAAGACCGCGGTAGACAACATATGGGATACCTTTATGGAAATTGATGGAACCCCAGTCACTGTGGGTGGCGCGGCCTCTGCAACCATGCAGTTCGATCAATCCGGCGCACTGATTTTGCCAGCAGGCGGTAATGTTGTTTACGATGCATTTGCTCCTCCCGGCGGTGCCGGCCCGATCAGTATGACCATCGATTACACCAATGCCACTCAGTTTGGCAGTAAGTCCGGAGTGAATGACTTAAGTCAAGATGGCTATGCATCGGGGCGTTTGAGTGGTGTCGATATTGATTCGAGTGGGGTGGTGTTTGCCCGTTTTACCAATGGCCAGTCACGTGCTCTCGGTCAGGTAGCGTTGGCGGACTTCGCGAATCCCGGTGGATTGAGTCAACTCGGTAACACAGCATGGTCCGAGACCTTTGAGTCCGGTGATGTCATTCTTGGCGCCGCGGGCACATCCAATCTCGGCTCTATTCAGGCCGGTGCGCTGGAAGCCTCGAATGTGGATATTGCCGAGCAATTGGTAGGTCTGATTACTGCACAACGTAACTTTCAGGCCAACTCGCAGGTGATATCAACCGCCGACACCATCACTCAGACCATTATCAACATCCGTTAATTGAGGACGTAACAATGGATCGTATGATGTTTGTTGCCATGACCGGAGCCACGCAGATTCTGACGGCTCAGTCAGCCAACGCGAATAATCTGGCGAATGCCAATACCACGGGTTTTCGCTCGGATGAAACACAGTTTCGGAGTCTTTCTGTGTTCGGTCCTGGTCATCCAGCTCGTGCTTATGCCTTGGCTGAGCGGCCAGCGATTAATTTTCAAGGTGGACCGATCCAATCCACCGGACGCGATTTGGATATCGCGCTGGAGGGAGAGGGTTGGATCAGTGTGCAGTCCCCAGACGGGTCCGAAGCCTATACCCGCGCTGGTGATCTGCGGCTGGACAGTGGTGGCGTGTTGGTAACGGGCACGGGGCTTCCCGTGTTGGGCAATGGTGGACCGATTGCGATACCACCCGCAGATAAAATTCAGATTGGCAAGGATGGCACGATTACGATTCGTCCAGAGGGACAGCCAGCGGCGACCTTGGCCGTGATTGATCGTATCAAACTGGTCAAGCCAGATCTGGCCGAAATGATCAAAGGCGTCGATGGTTCGATGCGATTGCAGTCAGGCGAACCCGCAATTGCCGATGCTAGCGTCCGCGTATCTTCGGGTCAGCTTGAAGGTAGCAACGTGAACCCGGTTGAAGCCATGACAAAAATGATCGAACTGGGTCGTCTGTTTGAGATGCAAATCAAAATGATGAAGACCGCAAACGAAAACGAGGCCGCATCGGCCGAACTTATGAAACTGAGCTAACAGGTAACGCTATGTTTGACGCACTATGGGTAGCAAAAACGGGATTGGATGCACAACAGACACGTATGTCTGTGATTTCCAATAATCTGGCGAACGTAAACACAACGGGATTCAAACGTGATCGCGCAATCTTTGAGGACTTGATGTATCAGAGTGTGAATCTGGCGGGTGCTCAGGAAACTCAGGACACAACGTTGCCCTCGGGTCTGATGACCGGTACCGGTGTACGCGTGGTGGCAACCGAGAAGCTTCACACCCAAGGCAATATTGTGAATACCGAAAATTCAATGGATGTGGCGGTCAACGGCCGCGGATTCTTCCAGGTGCTGCAGGCCGATGGGTCCATCGCCTATACGCGTGACGGTGCTTTCCAGATTGATAGTACCGGTCAGATGGTCACGGCCAAGGGGCAGACAGTTGAACCTTCGATCACGATACCTCAAGGCGTCATCTCTCTAACGATTGGTTCGGACGGTACGGTAAGTGCTTTGGCGGCCGGTTCCAACGCGCCGACTCAGGTTGGAACTCTGCAGTTGGCTCAGTTTGTGAACCCAACAGGGCTGACACCGATCGGTGACAACCTGTTTGTTGAGACCGTTTCCAGTGGTGCACCACAAACAGGCACCGCGGGTCTAAACGGGCTTGGAACGGTGTTACAGGGTGCGCTGGAGACCTCGAACGTCAACGTCGTCGAAGAGTTGGTGGCCATGATCGAGACGCAACGCGCCTACGAAATGAACTCCAAGGCGATTTCGGCAGCCGATGAAATGCTGCAGTACGTGAATCAGAGCTTGTAACCTGGTGAAACATTCAAGCCCCCATTTTATGATTGAGCCGGACTTTCATGTGACTCCGGCCAGAGAGGTTCCGCCGATTCTGTGGTTGATTCTGGCGCTTGCGTTGGCAATGCTTTCCGGTTGCGCGAGTTTGGCCCAGAACAAGACCGCGGACATCGAGATTCCACACTACGTGACACCGGCCATGCCGGATGTGGCGACGACGGGATCGATTTTCAATCCTCATGGCAGTCTGATTCTGTTTGAAGATCTACGCGCTCGCCACGTGGGTGACATTCTGACGGTCAACCTTCAGGAAAGCACGGACGCCTCAAAGAAAGCCAAGACCAATTCAAAACGTGATTCGGATATGACCTTGGGCAGTCCAACGCTGTTTGGTCGGCCAGTGACCGTTAGCGGTATCAATGTTCTTGAGACCAGTGTCGATTCAGGCAGTGCCTTTGCGGGCGAGGGTGACAGCAGCCAAAGCAACAGCCTGAGTGGCAGCATCACGGTCACGGTGGTCGAGGTGTTGTTTAACGGTTATCTCCGTGTTGAAGGCCAGAAAAAAATCTCCATCAATCAGGGCAGCGAGTACGTGAGTCTGTCCGGAATTATTCGACCAATGGATGTAGCGCCAGACAATACAGTTTCGTCACAGTTGGTGGCTAATGCGCGGATATCTTATACCGGTGTGGGTACGGTGGCGGAATCCAACGAGGCGGGTTGGGTATCACGATTCTTTATAAGCAAGCTGTGGCCATTCTGATCATGATCAGAATTCGCAGCCTTGCAACAAGTGGGGGGATAGTGACGAAGGGAAACATGGGAGGGGAAGCCTTATGGGGATGTCTTCCTTGTTTTCTTTCGTCACTTCTTTTACCTATTAACACAGGAGTTCGAGCGCAATGAACAGAATCATTCCTACCTTGATACTGTCGGTGGCGATACTGTTTCAGTCGACGGCAATGGCTGAGCGAGTTAAGGACATGGCGCAGGTGGCGGGTGTTCGAAGCAACCAGCTGGTTGGTTATGGCCTGATTGTTGGATTGGATGGTACGGGTGATCAGACCAGCCAGGTATCCTTTACCGCGCAGAGCTTGAAAAGCATGTTGACCCAATTGGGTGTTGTAGTTCCCTCTGGGGTTAATCCTCAGCCCAAGAACGTGGCAGCTGTCGCCCTGCATGCGTCATTGCCGGCGTTTGTGAAGGCGGGTCAGACCATCGATGTCACCGCGTCATCTATCGGCAACTCCAAGAGTTTGCGTGGTGGCACGTTGTTGGCTGCGCCGCTGAAGGGCTTGGATGGAAAGGTCTATGCGATCGCGCAGGGCAATCTGGTGGTGGGGGGCTTGAGTGCCGGGGGTGCCGACGGTTCCAAGATTACCGTAAACATTCCCAGCGTCGGCCGCATTCCGAATGGCGCGACGGTGGAGCGGGAAGTTGCGAGTCCGTTTGCATCCGGCTCGAATGTGACGCTGAACCTTCATCGGGCTGATTTTACTACCGCCGATCGTTTAGCTACTGCGATCAATCGCGTAGTTGGCCCGGCCACGGCGGTGGCGCGCGATGCGGCATCTGTCACCGTGAGCGCGCCGTTCGATTCGGGTCAGAGGGTGGCGTTTATGTCCATGCTGGAGAATATCGATGTTGCTCCAGGCGAAAGCCCGGCCCGTGTCATTATCAATTCACGCACCGGTACGGTCGTGATTAATCGTCAGGTTCGAGTCACGCCGGTAGCGGTGTCTCACGGTAGTTTGACGGTAACCATCAGTGAGAACACCGAGGTCAGCCAACCGGGTGCATTATCCAATGGGACGACAGAAGTCGTGGCGCAGTCGGATGTGGAAGTTGCCGAGGGCAGTGATCGGATGTTCGTGTTTGATCCCGGTGTGACACTCAATACGATTGTCCGCGCGGTCAATAATGTGGGCGCGGCGCCCAGTGATCTGGTGGCGATCCTTGAGGCGCTAAAAGAAGCCGGTGCGCTGCGGGCGCAATTGCTGGTGATCTGATATGAGTGTGGATGTGTCAGCGACCGATGTCTACACCGACTTCTCCGGTTTCGCCGCGCTGAAGGCGCAGGCACGCGAGCATTCGCCCGAGGCAATCAAGCAGGTTGCCAAGCAGTTCGAAGGTCTGATGCTACAGATGATGTTGAAAAGTATGCGGGATGCGAATCTGGGTGACGGCTTGTTCGACTCCGATCAGGTTCAGGCCTCTCAGGATATGTATGACAAGCAGTTGGCAATATCACTCGCGGCACGCGGTGATTTGGGGCTGGCTCAGGCGATTGTCCGTCAGCTCAGTGGTGACACCGGTATTCCTGAGACGAGTGGCAAGTCGATTTCCGGCGACAGTCCGGTTGCCAGTATTCCATTTCATAACAGTGACATCGATACCGATACCGTGGCGATGCCAGCGCCGGTTGCTGCGCACGACGAACATGACTCGCCAGAATCCTTTGTCCGGGCGGTGTGGGACAGCGCCACTCGGGCAGCGCAGAAACTGGGCACGGATACCGAAGTATTGGTTGCACAGGCCGCGCTGGAAACAGGCTGGGGTGAGTCAATCAAGCACAGTCATGCGGGCAACAACAGTCACAATCTGTTTTCTATCAAGGCCGATCAGCGTTGGTCTGGTCCAACGGTGCGTATTAACACGTTGGAATTTGAGGACGGAATCGCGGTGCAGAAGCAGGCTGATTTCCGGGCCTATGCCTCTTACGATGAGGCCTTTGATGATTATGTCCATTTTATTCAGGGCGGTGAGCGTTACGGTAATGCCGTCGCACAGGCGGCTGCCCCCGCCGCTTATGTCGACGCGTTGCAAGATGCGGGTTATGCGACTGACCCCGCCTATGCGAGTAAAATCCTGCGCGTAATGAACGGCGATACATTAAAGAATGCGCTGGACAGTCTAAACAAAGAGGTTTCCTGACCATGTCATTACTAAGTACAGGTGTTTCCGGATTACTGGCGTTTCAACGATCACTGGCGGTCACCGGTAACAACATTGCGAACGTTAATACCGACGGTTATAGCCGCCAGCGCGTCGAACTGAGTTCACGTCAACCACAGTTCACTGGCGCAGGCTATGTCGGCAGTGGTGTTGATGTCACCGGGATCGAGCGAATCTACGATCAGTTTTTAGGTAATCAGGTCCGCAGCAGTACCTCCGCGGTTGCGTCCCTAGATAGCTACTATCGGTTCGCGGCACAACTCGATAGCATGCTGGCGGATCCGAATGTTGGCCTCAACCCGGCATTGAGCAGTTTTTTTGATGCCACGCAGGTGGTGGCAAATGATCCTGACTCGGTTCCGGCACGGCAGGTCATGTTGACCGAATCGGAAATCCTAGTCAGTACGTTTAATGAACTGGGTCGCAGTATTAATGACATGCGCGATCGGGTCAACTCTGAGTTGCGTGCCGCCGTGGGAGAGATCAACGGACTGGCCCAGTCCTTGGCGACACTCAATCAGAATATTGTCGTCGCTTCAGGGCTGGGTGCTGCGCCCAACGATTTACTTGATCAACGCGATGCACTCATCGGGCGCATAGCCGATCTGGTTGACGTCACGGTCATTGATCAGGATGACGGTGCACAAAATGTGTTTATCGGTAGTGGGCAGGCATTGGTGGTGGGTAGTACGGTATCCACCTTGTCGGTTCAGAATGGTGGCTATGAAGCCACAACCGTTGGCCTGCATATGACTACCGGTACGGGATCAGTCGATATTACGTCAAGTTTGGCGGGAGGCCAGATTGGTGGTTTGCTCGAGTTTCGTGATGAGGTGCTCAACAAGGCTCAAAATTCGCTAGGTCGAATCAGTCTGGGGCTCGCGGCTGATGTCAACGCGCAGCATGCGCTGGGTGTGGATCAAAATGGCCAGTATGGGGCGACCTATTTTCTGAGTGGCGGTCCCGCGGTTCTTCCCCATACCAACAATCTCGGTGGTGTGGTCACGGCGTCCTTGGTGGATACAGATAATCTCACCACCGACGACTACCTGTTAAGTTTTGATGGTGGAAATGCCTATACCCTGTTGAACCTGACCACGAAAACCGCTACTGCCATCAACACCGGTGGCGTATCGCCATTTACCACCGCAGAGATTGACGGTTTCTCAATCGAAATCACGGCCGGTGCCGCAGCAGGGGATACCTTCCTGATTCAACCGACCCGCAGTGGCGCATCGGATATCGCCTTTGCATTGACCAGCCCTGACCAATTTGCGGCTGCCGCGCCGCTGAAGTCTGCCGAGGCAACCAATGCCAACGGTGTGCCGTTGAATACCGGAACGGGTGCCATCACATTGCCGCAAGTATCGAGCACCACGGGATTACCATTGGGCGTGGGTGGTGACATCACCCTGACCTTCAATGCCAACGCAGTGGGTATAGGTCGGCCAGGTTTCGTATTAAGCGGCGGATTGGGCGGCTCGATACCCTATGATCCCGCCACCGAGAGTGCAGGTAAGACCTTTACGCTGGCTGGGATCGGTGGCGCAACGTTTTCGATTTCTGGTGTACCGGTAGTTGGCGATGCTTTTGTCATTACCGATAACCTCGATGGGCTTGGCGACAACCGGAATATGCTGGATATGGCGGCGTTGCAGACAGTGACGAATCTGTTGGGTGGTACCGCCAGTTATCAGGATGCCTACGGCTCGACGGTCTCAGATGTTGGTACCAGAACGTCGCGGGCCAGCCTTAATTTGCAGTCTCAACAGGCCCTGCTGAATCAGGCATTACAGGAGCGGGAGTCGGTGTCCGGTGTGAATCTGGACGAAGAAGCGGCCAATTTACTGATCTTTCAGACCGCGTATCAAGCGGCCGCACAAGTGATTGCAACCAGCAACACGCTTTTCCAAACCCTGCTGAATTCATTCCAGAGATAAGTTATGCGTATCTCAACTAATCTGTTGCAGCAACTCGGTATAAACTCGATTCTCGACCGGCAGGTTGATGTGAGTAAAACCCAGTTACAGATCTCTAGCGGCAAAAGCATCTTGACGCCCTCCGACGATCCCGCCGGGTCGGCGCGAATATTGGGACTCAATGCCTTTATTGGCACGCTGGAACAGTATCAGACCAACATTGATCAGCTTGAGTCGCGTTTGACTCTGGAAGAGGTCACGCTATCGTCGATGACCAACGTGTTGCAGCGGCTGCGAGAACTGGCGGTTCAAGGTGCGAATGACAGCATCGGCGTACAGGGGCGGGAAGGGATCGCCAGTGAGGTTGAGCAACGACTCGATGAATTCATGGGTCTGATCAATACGCGTGATGCCAACGGCGAGTATCTGTTTGGTGGCTTTCAGGTGAATAACCCACCATTCGAAGATTTGGGTGGCGGAAACTTTCGTTACATCGGTGATCAAGGTGTCCGTCAACTACAGGTGGGAACCGACCGCAGCATCAATGACCGGGACAACGGTTTTGATGTGGTGATGGATGTACAAACCAGTGCCGGTGGGTCGCAGGATATCATGACCACCATTGATGGGTTTTTGCAAAACATGCTGGCGGGCACATCGGCCCCCAGCGACATCGATGATCTCGATCTTGCGCTACAAAATATTCTTACTGTACGGGCCGGAGTGGGTGGTCGTCTTAACGCGCTGGACAGCCAACGCAATGTTAATGATGGCTTTGTGATTGAGTCGAAGGCATCGTTGTCACAAATTGAAGATCTCGACTACGTTTCTGCAATAGCCCTCTTTGAATCCCAGCTTCTGGCCCTTCAGGCCGCCGAACAAGCCTTTGTTAAGGTTCAGGGTTTGTCCCTGTTTAATTACCTCTAGTCTCCCCGTTCAGGTTCCACCGTCCTTAAACCGATCACCTGTCGACTACGCCGCGATCCTGGAACGGGCACATGATTTGGATGCCTGTGCAGTGGAGGGTGACCGTCTGCGCCAATGGGTGCATGACAACGGGATTCTGGAAGATCATCTAGACGACTGGATGCAGGCACTGGGCTGCGGTAATCAAGCTGGCGGTCAAGGCCGACTGAGGACCGCGGTGTGAAGCGGCCCACAAATGCCGCTGGCGGCGAAACTTTCCTTAAAGTTCGGCAAGGATTTGCCGTTAGTTACACCGGAAGCGGTAAATACTGCTCGTCAATGTGTGCAGTATATCCGCTAAATACAAACCTAAAGGTAGATTAATCAATAAGTTATGAAAACCTTATTAGGAGTTAGTTAACATGCCTATTTCAATCAATACCAATATTTCATCGCTGAATGCCCAGCGTAACCTCACTACTTCACAGAACGCTCTGGCTACTTCATTGCAGCGACTGTCTTCCGGTCTGCGTATTAACAGTGCGAAAGACGACGCCGCCGGCCTGTTTATTGTTGAGAAGCAGACAGCGGATATTCGTGGTCTTAACCAGGCGGTGCGAAACGCAGCAGATGGTATCTCACTGGGTCAGACCGCTGAGGGCGCCTTGGGCCAGGTTTCCGGGTTCATACAGCGTATTCGTGAAATCGCCGTTCAATCTGCGAATGCCACGGTTCAGGACCGCACCGGTCTGCAGGCTGAGGTAGATCAGCTGACTCAGGAAATTTCACGTATTGTTGACACCACCGAGTTCAACGGTACCGCTCTGCTAAGTGCAGCGTCCTCATTGAATTTCCAGGTAGGTCAGGATGGTACGAGTAACAATCAGGTTACTGTGAGCACCGCTTTGCTTACTGGCTTGAATACCTACGACGCTAACTTGACTGGCACCGGTACCGTGGACGTGAGTACGGCAGTGAATGCAGCAACTGCACTGGCGTTGCTGGATGCGGATATCGATACCGTATCAACTAACCGCGCAACGTTTGGTGCGGTTCAGAATCGGTTTGAGTCTGTTATTGCTAACCTTCAGAACTATGCTGAGAATCTGACGGCTTCACGTAGTCGAATTCAGGATGCTGATTTTGCTGCTGAAACCGCGAACTTGGTCAAGAACCAGATTCTGCAGCAGGCTGGTGTGTCGATCTTGGCACAGGCAAATACCTTGCCTCAGTCAGCACTGTTACTACTGCAGTAAGTCGGGAAATAAAAGACGTGTTGCCTGGGGCTTTGCCCCGGGCAGTGCTGATTTAATTAGTATTGGAGGTAATTGCTATGCCCGCTGAAGTCATTTCAGGTGTAGTTGCTCAGGTTTCTCGTCTTCAGGCAACACCCAGAGTTGAACGTATCGTTCGACCTGAAACGCCCGCACAAGGGAATCAGATCACCGCCGACGGCCAAGCCTTGCCGTTTAAACAGGGTTCCGAAGATCCAATTCCTCTCAAACTCGAGTCGGTTGTCACCAATCTCAATGAGTTTGTGCAAAGCATCAGCCGCGAGCTAAATTTCACTGTGGATGATACAAGTGGAAAAACGGTTATCAAAGTCATTGATTCCGTGACAGATAAAGTCATTCGGCAAATCCCGTCAGAAGAAGTTCTTGCGCTGTCTCGTCATCTGGACGAGTTGAGGGGGGTGATTTTTCAAGCCGAGGTCTGATTGGCATTGCTTTTGCATATACCGATACAAGTAATATAAGTATGTGCATAGGTGATTACGAACGGGCTGGCTGTATCGTGATTCATCGCTAGGAGAGTTAGCGTGCCAACAGTGAGTGCCCCCGGTCTGGGATCGGGTTTGGATATCGGTGCCATTGTCGATTCTCTGGTCGGTGTCGAGGCGATCCCGCTCAATCGTCTGAAGGCCGATGAGTTCAATTTGCAGGCCGATCTGAGTGCCTACGGCAAGTTAAAGAGCGCTCTTTCCAGTTTTCAGTCGGCGTTGTCAGACCTGTCATCGCTGGACAAATTTAAAGTATTCACCTCTACGTCTTCCAACGAAAGTTCCTTTACCGGCACCGCTGACAGCGATGCCGCCGGCGGTAGTTACAGCATCAATGTGACTGCGGTTGCCGCCGTCAACAAGCTACAGTCGGGCGCGTTTACCGCCTCGACGGATGTACTCGATACCGGCACCCTAACCATTGCCTCGGGTAGTGACAGTTTTGATGTGGTGATCGACGGTACCAATAACACGTTGGCAGGCATTCGTAGCGCAATCAATGAAGCATCGGATAACACGGGCGTGACCGCCACGATCATTACTGCCGATGCGGGTAGCTATCTGGTATTGACGTCAGATGAATCGGGTACCGCGAATGCAATCAGTGTGACCGTCGCCGGAGATGGTGACGGTAATGATGCGGACAATGCGGGATTGTCGCAGTTGGTCTATGTCTCCGGTGGAACCGAAAATTTGACTGAGCTACAGGCTGCAGCCGATTCGGTGGTCGCCATTGATGGGTTTACCATCACCAGTTCCAGTAACACAGTAACCAGTGCGGTTGAGGGCCTGAGCCTGAAGATCGAGGCGATCGGTTCTGGCACGCTAAACCTGCGTCGAGACGACACCGCGATCGAGGCATCGGTGCAGGAGTTCGTTGACGCCTATAACGAACTCAACAACACAATTGATGCACAACGCGATGGTCAGCTTGAGGCCGAAGGTACGCTGCTTACCATTGAAAACCTGATTCAGAATACCTTTAACACAGCCGCTAATATATCAGGCGGGGCGTTTTCCTATCTCAGCGAGATTGGCATTCGCACCAATGAAGAAGGCGACCTGACGTTGGATACATCAGACCTGCAGACCGCGCTGAATGCGGATTTTAATGGTGTCGCGCAGGTGTTTGCGAACAGCACCGAGGGTTATGTCGCTCGTCTGGATAGTTTGGTGACGAGTATTTTACAAACCGACGGCGTTCTTGATGCGCGTGAAGACGGGATTAACACGGAGCTTGAAACACTTGCCGACCAAAAACTGGTTCTTGAACGACGGCTGGAGAGTATAGAAGCGCGACTTCTAGCTCAATTTACCGCGCTGGATACGTTGTTATCATCACTCAACAACACCAGCGCATTCCTATCAACCCAATTGGCGAACCTGCCGACCATCGGCAGCAAAAAATGATCCGCCTCCTGACTACATAACAGGATCACACTATGATCTATGGTAAATCAAAACCCGCACTGGGTGAGTATCGCAATATTGGTTTGGAAACCGAAGTCGATCTTGCCAGTCCGCATCGACTGGTGCAGATGCTGCTCGAAGGCGCGCTCGACAAGATTGCCGTCAGCAAGGGCTGTGTGCAACGCGGTGAAATTGACAAGCAGAATACCCATATAACCTGGGCAGTGAGCATTATTAACGGCCTGAGGATGAGTCTGGACAAGACCCAAGGCGGCGAGATTGCACAGAACCTAGACGATCTGTACGACTACATGAGTCGCCGTTTGATGGAAGTCAGCCGCGACAATGATCTAGCCAAGCTGGATGAGGTCACGTCGTTGATCCTTGAGGTCAAGAGCGCTTGGGATGCCATACCCGGTACGGTGAAAGGCGATGCGAATACGCCATCAGAAGCCGGGCCGACATCGGGCGGGATTGCCGAAAGTGCCTAGCTCAGCCTGTTTACGGGCTCCGACCGTTGGCGACGTTATCGCCCTGAGTCAGGCAATGATTCAGTCCGCGCGTGCCAATGATTGGGACGCCGTGCAACTACTACAGCAACAGCGCGAAGGGGGTATTCAGTCCCTTTTTGCAAAGATTGAACCTGACGACCGAGAAATTCTGGCGCAAGCGATGCAACAAGTCCTCGACTACGACCGTGTATTGGTCACGCTCACCGAAGAGTATCGTGCCGATCTATCACGCCAACACAAACATCTAAGAACCGGTCGCAAGGCCGCCAGCGCCTACGTCAGCTTATAATCTGGTTCATCCCCAGAGGGGAGTCAAGGCGATTCCCTCATCCCACCCTTCTTCCATAGGCACAAGGGTGGACTCTCCAGC